>CAZXGX010000073.1:0-10461 GCA_964640475.1 uncultured Candidatus Bathyarchaeia archaeon | reverse complement strand
GCTTGCCGTTCTATAGCAGTGTTTTGAAGATCTCTTTTTTTGTTAACATCCATTTTTTCCTCCGTTAATTGACGCACATTGACTTTTCTTGACGGTTACTGACTTATACTGACGCAGACAAACAATAATTTAAGCTTAAAAACATAAAAGCAACCTAAAACAAGCCCTGTTTAAAATGGAAGGGTTACCCCACAACTAAGAGAAAAGAACCAGTATACAATTAGTCGCTGAATTCAAAAAGTAAGTAACGCACCTAAAAACTTGCAGCAAACCCCACAACCAGCCTTCAACCTGAAACAAGTTTAGAAACAAAAAAGCAAGTCTTTGCGCAATCGTTTGGAAGTTGTTGTGTACAAGGGGCTTCATGCCAACAACTAAGAGAATAAAAAGATCCAAAATATCAAAAACTCAGAAAAAAGACGTAAATTGCTATTCTAATAAGCAAGTTGTTATCGCTTCTGAAAAAATTAAAATAACCATCTAAGAATGTACAGAGAGGAAAAAAATGTCTGATGTTGTTGAAAAAGGCTTAAAAAAATTTGGTATAACTGTTTCTAGACCCATTTTAGCTATAATATGTGTTATCTTCGGCATCTTGCTGATAGTTTTCCCTGATTTAGTGGGATTAATTGTCGGTGTCTTTCTATTAATTCAGGGCATTCTGCTTCTAACAGACTACTACGAAATGAACCACCAACAATCAAAACGAATCTAAAAAAGCTTCAAAAAAAAAACACCTTTTTTAACTTACCATAGACAGGAAAAACCAGCCTAAACCATAATTGTTTAATAAGTTAAACTTCAGAGTTAATCCATAACAAATCCTTGAAGAAGGCATCCTGAATTGTCACTAAACGAAAATTTAGAAAAACTCTCCAACGCCTGCGGAGTAACAGGCAGAGAAAACAATGTTCGAGAAATCATGACTAAACTCATGAAGCCATACGCCGACGAAATAACAGTAGACCGACTAGAAAACGTGATCGCCATCAAAAAAGGCAAAGCAAAAGCACCAAAAGTGATGCTTGCAGCACACATGGACGAAGTCGGCTTAATGGTTAAAACCATAACAAAAGAAGGTTTTCTGCAATTCACAAAAATGGGCGGAATCGACGACCGTATTCTACTAGCCCAAAAAGTAATCGTCTATACAAAAAAAGGTCAATTCCCAGGAGTAATAGGCTCAAAACCACCACACATCCAAAAAGAGGACGAACGCAAAAAAATCATAACCTACGACGACCTATTCATCGACATTGGAGCCGAAAACCGTGAAGACGCCCAAAAAAAGGGCATATCAATCGGCGACCCAGTAGCATTTGACGTAAAATACACACAGCTTAGCAAAGACGTTGTTATGGGCAAAGCTTTTGACAACAGAGCAGGCTGCGTAGCCATGATTGAAGCACTTAGGCTTCTGGAAAAAACCGATGCCACAGTATGTGCAGTAGGCACTGTTCAAGAAGAAGTTGGCTTACGAGGCGCAGGAACAGCAGCCTTCGGAGTTGACCCAGACGTAGCAATAGCATTAGACGTAACTATCGCAGGAGACGTTCCAGGAGTCCGCGAGTTTGACACAAACGTAAAAATAGGCAAAGGACCCGCATTAACAATTTCAGATTCAGGCTTAATCACACACCCAAAAGTCTTACGCTGGCTACTAGACACGGCAGAAGAAGAAAAAATCGCAATCCAGCTGGAATCAGGCTTACTTGGCAGCACAGACGCAGCACGCATATCCATGACAAGACAAGGTATCCCGTGCGGAACAGTTTCAATTCCAACACGCTACATCCACAGCCCAGCAGGTGTACTAAACCTAAAAGACATAGAAAACTCAGCCAAACTAGCAGCTGTAGCCATCAAAAAAATCAACAAACACTTCTAACCTCTCTCTTTTAAGAAAATTAATTCTTATTTAGACATCGAAAGTGTTTTTAGAAGTAACTAGTCACTAGTACATGTGACTTTGACATGACCGCAGACAAGTTTGCAGGAAAATTCGAATTTCTAGAACATACAGCAGACGTTTACGTTCGGGCACATGGAACAACCATGCAAGAAGCTTACGAGAACGCGGCGTTGTCAATGTTTGAAACAATAACTGACACAGGTAAGGTTGCACAAACAGACGCAGACACGTTGGAAGTTGAAGCCGAAGACCAGTATGCACTGCTTTATAATTGGCTTGAAGCGCTTCTAGTTAACTCTGAAACCAAAGACATGCTTTACTCTAGATTCCAAATAGTCAGCCTAAAAGAAACCTCTGAAAAATTCGTAATTAACGCAAAAGTTTGGGGAGAAAAATTTAACCCCAAAAAGCATCCGCAGAAGGTAGCTGTTAAAGCAGTTACCTACCATCGGATGATGGTAATCCATGAAATGGATAGAGTAATTTTAGAGTTCATCCTCGACATATAAAACAAAAAAAAGAAAATAAAAATTTTCTTGTAATTATGCAAGTTTTAGTTTCTTTAACTCAGCCATCATGTGTTCAACCATCGGTTCTGGTGGTTGATCAATAGATTTGGTAACGTTTACGATAAAGGGCATCTTCTTTTTCTTGTAATGTGCGATAAGAGGTTCGGTTTGGGTTTTGTAAACTTGCAGACGATTCTTAATGACTTCTTCGTTATCATCTGCACGTAGATAGAGTGCTCCACCGCATTTATCGCAGACGCCTTCCTTTTTAGGTTTAAGGAATCGAATGTTGTAGACGGCGCCACAGTTTTTACAGAGGCGACGTGAGGTGAGACGCTCAATAATAATCTTGTCGGGGACGTCAAGTTGCAGAATAACATCGATGTTAGTAATTTTTTCTAAAGTATTGGCTTGGTCGATAGTACGTGGGAAACCATCAAGAAGGAAACCTTTTCCCTTTGGAACTTTGCTTAAGCGGTCTTTAAGGACTTCAACAACCACTGCATCGGGAACCAATGCGCCCTTTTCGACGAAGCTCTTAACCTTCTTGCCTAATTCAGTGTTTTGTTTTACGGATTCACGGAAGATATCTCCCATAGCGATAACGTCTACACCAAGCTGATTCTGCATCCTGGTTGAATAGGTGCCTTTTCCTGCGCCTGGCGCTCCAAAGATAATTGCCTTCAACTTGAGTTTCACCTGTTATTGGGTTCTTCATACGGGGCATTTGATAATTAAGGTTTGTCATTCAAGTCATGGGTTCTGAGGCTTTTGGTTTAAGTCCACAGTCAAGATTCCTGGCTAGTTACTATCGGATATTTTGCTTATTTTCTAACAGTAATTATTTATATTACTCTTGAGTATTACTTCTTGGTGAGACTTTGGAGTATAGCGTAACCGTTTCCACTAAAATTCCCAAACAACTCAAAGAAAAGATTCAGCGACTCAATATTAAACCATCAAAGATAGTGCGAAAAGCTCTTGAAGATGAAGTAAAGAAACGAGAAATTGAGGAACTTAAAAAAGAAATCGACCAATTAAAGCCGATACTTCAAAAAGTAAGCGTTAATGACGCGGTTAGAAGCATAAGAGAAGACAGGGATAGTCGATGAAATACCTGTTTGATTCTTCAGCTGTTTTTAGGGCTATCAAAGAAAACAAAATCGAGGTTTTAGCGGGGAACCATACGCTAGAACTGGCTAGATATGAACTTGGAAATATCATATGGAAAGATCACTCCTTACAAGCCACCCTTTCTGAGCAGGAAGCAAAAATGATGACAAAAGCAATCAAACATACTCTAACCATAATGGATGTATTAGAGATAGCCGGGATTGAAGAGGAAATATTAGAAACTGCGATGCAACTGAAAATAACATTCTATGATGCTTCATACGTTTACCTCGCAAAGGTAAAAGGGCTCAAGCTGATAACAGAAGATTCTCGTCTTATCAAAAAAATAACGCAAACGGTAGACTCCATATCACTCGATAGCGTTAAATAATCCTACGAATTCAAGTGTATAGAAAATTCTTAGCAATCTAGTTGTTCAAGTGGAAATATTTATGCTGCCTAGAATCTTTTAACTTAACTCTTGAGGCGACTATTTGCATACCCAAGAAATAGGAAAAAACCTTTACGCGATTGATCTTGAAACAGGCGGCATTCCAAACCTCATTTGCAGCTATGTAATCAAAGGTAAAAAAACGGTTCTAGTCGAGTCAGGGCCAACTAACTCAATACCAAACCTGCTATCAGGTTTAAAGGAACTTGACGTAAATCTGCAAGATGTAAGATATGTTGCAATAACCCATGTTCATCTAGATCATGGAGGCGGAGCAGGAACACTACTAAAATCGCTGCCAAACGCGAAAGTGATCGTTCATCCAAAAGGCATGTCACACCTAATTGACCCCGAAAAACTATGGGCATCAGCCAAAACGGTTCTTGGCTTCATTGGAGATATCTTCGGAGAACCTGAACCAGTACCAGCAAACCACATAATACCCTTAACTGAAGGCGCCTTCGATTTAGATGACAATGGAACATTAACAATCACTGAAACTCCAGGTCACGCATCCCACAATCTCAGTTTCCATGAATCATTTAATAACGGAGTTTTTCCAGGAGACGCAGCTGGAACATACATAAAAAAATACGGGGTTGTAGTACCCACCACGCCACCACCGTTTTATCTTGAATTTGCCCTGGCTTCACTTGACAAAATAATCAAATTAGAACCATCTGTTCTGTATTTTAGTCATTTTGGAAAAGCCGATAACGCAGTTAAGCGTCTTCAAGACTACAAGCTTCAGTTGCAGTTATGGGCAAACATAGCTGAAGATGGCATCAAGAAAAACCAAACCTTTGAAGAAATCACGCAGAGAATCATCAAAGAAGACAAAGTTATGACTCAACTAATCGATTACATTCAAAACCACAAAATCTATTCAACAACTGTCCTCCACAATTGCGTTAAAGGCTTTATTGACTACGCCAAAAGAAAACAGGCAAAATAAGAATTAACCAAAAACGGCTTTTTTCTATTTTAAATTTCGAGTCCACTCATCCAAAACAGTGCCGCCTAACTTGAGCGTTATTACACATGCTGCATCATCAAGACTGGTGTCTATTGTTGTATAAACTCCAGTTTCAAGTTCTCGTGTCTCCCCTGGCTGAAGGGAATCAATGTTTGTACCACCGCTTATACCAATCTGGGTGTCGTCATACTTGTTAATCAACCGAACTCCTAAAGATAATCCGTCTACAGTAGTGGCGCCATCATTTTTTATTGTGACGTTGATGGGATCAATTAGAGTTACACCTACTATAGGATTAAAACCCCCTATCCATTTAAACTCTACAATATTCACAGGAGAGCTATAGTTTTCGCCAAGCCGCTCCAAAAGCTGATCAATACGTTCATCAAGTTTGCGGTTCTGCTCATGAAGTTCAATAGTTTGGTTTTGTAGTTCTCTATTTTGGGTCTGCAATTCAGCTATTTGCGTGTTAAGGCTACTGATTTGACTATTAATAAGCCACATTGAAACAGCCAAACAAACAACCATTATAACCACTATGCTAAACGTGAAGCCTTTTTTCATTTATTTTATCTCTGTATTGTTGTTTGTCTAACTTGGTTAAAAGATTTATTGACAAAGAACAATTATGTCATTTAAAGATTTCTTGACCAAAAAAGCACCTGTAATAGGCATCAAAGTTTGTATAAATGTTTTATAATCTGAGTTAACTTTGTTTTGCACGGTGAAAGTGTTTTGGGTGAAAATGAAAGCAGGGCTCCTACTGAGCAAGTTCCCATAGAGAAAATTAACGATTACATGTGGAAGATCCCCCAGTACAAGCAGGGTATGCGTGTTCCAGGCATGGTTTTTGCTAACGAAGAGTTATTGGAAAAAATGAAAACTGACCGCACGCTTTGGCAATGTGCTAACGTGACTCAACTGCCAGGCATTTACAAGCACGCAATAACATTGCCTGATGGTCATGAAGGTTACGGATTCCCTATTGGCGGAGTCGCAGCAACAGATTACACTGAAGGCGTCATAAGCCCAGGCGGCGTTGGCTACGATATTAACTGCGGCGTTAGGCTTCTATCAACTAATCTTTCAGAGAAAGATGTGCGCCCCCATTTGCCTCAGCTGGCTGAAGCTATTTTCAAAAATGTACCCTCTGGTCTTGGAAGTCGACGAAAAGACTTCACAATCAGCAACAGCGACTTAGACAGAATAAGTGTGGAAGGCGTGAACTGGCTAATTGAACGAGGTTTGGGCTGGAAAGAAGACGCTGAACATTGTGAAGAAGGCGGCTGCATGCCTAACGCTAACCCCGACATGGTTTCCAGTGTCGCGAAAAACAGAGGATTAACCCAGATTGGCACTTTAGGTTCAGGAAACCATTTTCTTGAAATCCAAAAAGTAGACAAAATAATAAACCCTAAAACCGCCAAAACCTTCGGCATCACACATGAAGGACAAGTCACTGTCATGATTCACTGTGGCTCCAGAGGATTCGGACACCAAGTCTGCTCTGACTACCTAAAAGTCATGGAGCATGCAATCCAGAAATATCACATAACAGTTCCTGACCGAGAACTCGCTTGTGCACCTGGAACCAGCCCTGAAGCACAAAACTATTACCAAGCAATGGCATGCGCAGTAAACTATGCATTCTCAAACCGTCAAGCAATTATGCATTGGGTACGCCAAAGCTTCCAGCAGGTGCTTCATCAAGAACCAGAAAAACTAGGCCTAAAACTAGTCTATGACGTTGCCCATAACATCGCTAAAATTGAAACCCACAAGGTTGATGGTGAAACAAAAAAGAAGGTTTGGGTCCACCGTAAAGGAGCAACACGAGCATTTCCAGCAGGACACCCCGATATTCCCGCAGATTACCGCAGCGAAGGACAACCAGTCTTAATTCCGGGAAGCATGGGCACCAGCTCATGGGTTCTGCTTGGCTCAGAGAAGGCAATGGATTTAACCTTTGGCTCAACAGCACACGGCGCAGGACGCATGATGAGTCGTTCAGCCGCTAAACGCAAGTATTGGGGTGGCGACATCAAAACTGGACTGGAAAAACGCGGCATAATCGTTCGTGCAGCAAGCGCTATGGTTTTAGCTGAAGAAGCTGACCCAGCCTACAAGAATGTTGACATTGTTGCCGACGTTAGTGACAAGGTTGGAATAGCTACTAAAGTTGTAAGACTAACTCCTTTAGCAGTCGTAAAAGGCTAAACCTTTCCCCTCTTCATTTTTTCAATCATAAAGAGAGACAAAACCTTGTTTTTTTAAGTGAAAATTAATATCTCTTCAAAGCGGAAGTATTGTTAAAGCGGTTTTTGTTCCACGCTTCCAAGAATGGTGAATGACAATTGAAGGATGAATGTGGAATCTGCGGTAGAGTCTTAAGAACAACATATATGCGTCAGTGTTCCCGTTGCAAGAAAATGTTTTGCCGAGATTGCATGACCCCTGACGTTGCCACAGGCGATCCAAACGCAATGCTATGCCTTCACTGTGCAAGACGCATCGTTGCCTCCAGAACAGTTTCCCCCTTTACTGGTTTAACAAATCACCTAAAATTCCGAGGCTCCTTCACAAGCATAGTCAAACTTACTTTTGCAAGAATTGACGGTTTAATCGGCACCAACTTGCCCATGGCAGCCTTCAGAGATGAAACCTGGTGGAGTAACACTTCAGTTAATGCTCACAGCAAAGGATGGCTAGATGCAGGCTGGGAAGTAGAACAAGTTAACCTCAAAGAAGGCTACGTTGTTTTCAAAAAAGTTCGTGACGTTAAATTCAAAAAAACCCGAATAGCCAAAATGGAGATTACTCAACCGTTCACGCCTGTGCCTGTTAGACCACTAAAACGCAAAGAGCCCTCCAAAACTAAGGTTTCAAAACTTTACGCTAGAATCAAGAACCTTGAACGGCAACGTAAAATGGGTAACAAGCCAATCCGAGGATTAGGCCCACGAAGTAATTATGACAAGAGGCTTTTTAAGTCAGACAAAAAGCCACAATAAGCTCAACAACTAAATGCTTAGACGGTGTACCCCAATTTATGCTTGAACAAACCGTGAACTTGCCAATTAATGATGCATATTCTAAATTGAAGGATAACCTGTTGGAGAAGGACTGCAAAATTATTTCTGAACAGCCACCTGAATGTCTAGTAGCTAAACAGGGTTCACTTTGGGGGATTTCTCCTCAAAACGCGAAGAAAAAAATAAACTGTCAACTGAAATCAGCAGGTTCCAATACTGCAATTACTGTTTCTTCAAAACTCAGCAGTGACTGGGTAAACATTACCTTAATCGGCACTGCATTCTCAATTATCATCGTTGGATTATGTCTTTGGATTTCAATGGATTTAACCACTTTTCTAAATACAAATCAAGCAAGCACCTGGAGCTGGATAGCATCAGTTGGCACCTATGTGGATCATGATTTAGGTGAGTCATTTGTACGTTTAACTTGGATTCTATCAGCTTTCTTGTCAGTAATTATTGCCTCAGAAATCGTGATTTACCTATACGCGAAAAGAAAAATCGATGCTTTTGCAGAAGAGGTCTTACTGAAAGACTAGGTTTAGGACTTTTTAGTTTTAAGCCAAGTTGAAAGGCTAAAAACTGTAACTGCGCAAATACAAACTAAAATAAAGATTTTTGTGACTGAAAAATCCTGCATCAGTACTGAAACTAGAAGTCCAGCAGGTACAACTGTAAGTAGTACATAAATGAAACCTATCAAAGCTTTCCTGTTACCAACGCTGCCTTGTTTAATTGTTCCAGTTCCAAAAAATGCGCCTGCGATTCTGCCAAAACCGCTCGTACAATTCTTACAGTTATAGCAGCTACTGCAGCCCATTCGTCGAAGAATCCCAAACACCATGAAAACATTAAACAGAAGCAATGCCCAAGCAGCGAGTTGATTATAGAATCCAGTTGCGAAGAAACCCAGAAATATCCATGCTAGAACTGTTAAATTGCCTAGAATTAGTAGGTTGCGTGAGAAATCAAGCTTAGCTTCGTTTTCAGTCATGTTTGGTTGCCTTCTGGATTTAAGGTAGTTTCTTGGTTATAGATGATTCGCTAAGAAAGTAATCCTGAAAAGGTTCAAGAAACAAGCGGAACTTGTAGCTGGTTAGCGTTTGATTATGCCGTAGGTTTGTTTCTTCCAGAGGTCTCTGAACTTGTTGTAATAGTCGATTGGTTGAAACACTGGTGCATAAGTTAATTGTTGATTAACACCGCATTTGCATACAGCGAAAACTTCCTTTTTGTTTATGTTAGCTAAAATCTGCATCAATTCTTTACGGCATTTTGGGCAATAGTACGGTCCATTTACCATTTGTTTTGCGTCTTTAGTTAGAATTTTTATGCGGCTGCCTGGTACTTTATGCATTGCTGGACACATGATATTCGACCTAACTGTGATTATTCTTTAGCATAGAACTTCAGTTCAAGATATACCCTTCCATTGAGAAAACAAGTTTTATATCTTTCAACTACAAAATTAGCTCTGATTGGCAATTATACAGTGCATAAATAGTGTTTTTTAACCTAAAGTAATTCAAGTATTTTCTCAGGAATAATGAAATTCTTTTTGCATTCGGAACAAGTGGCCTCATCAGATTTTGATTCAACTGGCTGGCTTGCGCCACAATATGGGCATTTAACACTAATTGAACTTAGTTCTGCAATTTTGATTTCAGAATCAACAGTTGGGTCATCTGGAACAATATTCTTACTTCCACAGTAGGGGCACATCATTGGGTCTTTAGCTAAAATATCAGTCTTACAGTCTAAGCATTTCATACTGGTTCTATTACCAAGTTAGCAAGGTTACATTTTAGATTTTCTAAATTTCAATAACACTGCTGATGTAAATAGTGAATGATTAAGCGTATTTTGAGCATATCTCTATCTCCAACTCTACAACAGTGTTTTTACATAATCAAGAACAAATCTATACCTTGCTAAGGTACCAAAGATAACAAATATTGTCATGATAACTGCGGTGTAAAGGGCTTATCAGTTATAGTTGTTATCGATCGATTTAACAGCTTTACGCTCTAAAATTAGTTCTTAATGATCATCAAATACAACTCTTAAACTCAAGTGCAGCTCCGAGGAGAAATTTAGAAAAAATTTAGATGTGTTAGGTTGAAATGCTTCAACTGTGAGTAGGAAGGATTAGCCCAATTATTTCTTAACAATGCTGGCGACATAAAGTATGCTAGAGTCCGTCATTATCCTCGTAAAGATGCTTCAAGTGGCAAGTCACAGTTTACTTACTGTAAGATTGATAATTTGGATTCTCTGAAAGATTTATTAAAATCTCAGGATATCTCTTTGTCTACTGAAAAGCCATATAGTGGTCAAGTAGGTCGTGACCAAGAACAAAATGTCCATGACCAAAAGGACTGCGTTAAAGGCTCTGTTCAGCAAAGCATGGGCGGTTGTCGTCTAGTCTGGTTTAGGACTTTAGCCTTCCAAGCTAATGATCCCGG
>CAZXGX010000072.1:0-10531 GCA_964640475.1 uncultured Candidatus Bathyarchaeia archaeon | reverse complement strand
AACAACAAACAACTGTCAAAATTTAGAGCTTATTTTGGATTTAACTGTATGAACTAGATTTTTTAACATTGAATAAGCAAACACTCCTATCCAGAATAGACTTGGAATAACAAGCAAAAGTGACATTGAATCACCAAGCTCACCAAACAGAATTAATGGTCCAATTATTGCCCCAAAAGGAACTATCAAGAAAATACTATACTTAATAGGTTTAAAGAGCGTTTGCAAATCCTTCATTTTGTACATAAGAATAATGCTAACAAAAAATAATGCCAACTCTAAAGCGCTGATTGTTAAACTGTTTACTGCAAAATTATAACCGTAAGCTTCTTTTGTTATTGGCCAAAGAAATTCTATTCCGCCTGTAAAGAAATCTCCTAAAAATACATGGCTCAAAAGCGCAGCTGCATAGGGCAACACAGTTTTTCTATAATAAAACAGTAAAGGAATCATTAGTGCTACTATGACTATTATCGAATGGGTCAAGCCACGATGATCCATTACATTCGAAAAAATTAGGTCAATGTCTGGTATGACTGAAACAGCAAGTAGTATAGGCATGTTTAGTTTTACATGTGCAAGTTTAGACGTGCCTTTTCCCGTCAAGTAACCTAAGGCAAAATGACCTAATGCATACATTTTAATCTTGTACTATCGCAAATGTGTTGGTGCCTTTTAAACAAAACTTTTTAGAAATAAGGTTTCTCAATAAGGGCAGCTCTGCAATTCTACATTTACAAACAAGACTACTAAATACTTGTATTCTCAAACAGTTCATTAATCAGTTTTTATATGGGAATTCGGCTACCGTCAAATCCTAACTTAGAAATGCCAAGTTCCTCTTTGATTTCAAACAGTTGAGCAGCCGTGAACACTGGGCCATCCCTACAAACACGGTATTTGCCAATAACACAGCTTCCACATAAACCTATACCGCACCGCATAAGTCTCTCTAAACTTGCTTCAAGGGGTAGTTTACATTGTTGTGTTAACTCAAAGATTTTCTTCACCATCACTTCCGGACCGCAAGTATAGATCATGTCAAATTTTTCTCTTTTCAAAAGATCAGCTAATGGTTCAGTAACTAAACATTGAAGCCCATAAGTACCGTCATCTGTTGTAGTGATTAGGCTTTTTTCTTGACAGATTTGGTTTAGTTGATCTACAAATAAAAGCTCGTTTTTTGTTTTTGCTCCAACAACAAAGGATAGCTTCTCTGTTTTTGCTGAAAGCGTCTTTGCCAAGAAAAGCAATGGTGCTGTACCTGTTCCACCACCAATAAGTAGGACTCTACCTCTGCTTTCAGTGAAACTGTTTCCAAAGGGGCCTCGAATGCCTATCGTTTGCCCTGCTTCCATACTGTGCAGGTGCCTTGTTGCATCACCTATGGCTTTTACTGATACCGAAACTAAGCCTCCATCTTGAGCATCAAATATGCTTAAAGGAATTTCATCAATTCCCGGAATCCAAAGCATCAAGAATTGGCCTGGTTTAGCTTTAGCGCATTGTTTATCAATGAAAGTAAAGGTTTTAACTGATGGACTCTCAGTTATAACTCTAATAATATTTGTTGTTCTAAGGGTGTTAGCTGCTGTGAGATAAGCCGACAATTTCTTTTACACTCCCAAAATGTTTTTTCCTCAAGTAAACTTCAATTCCACGATTGATAGCTTGAAAAACCTCTGGTTCATCAAAAGCTATAGCTGTTCCAACTTGAACCGCGCTTGCACCAGCTAAAAAGAATTCAACTGCATCACGCCAATCAGCAATGCCGCCACAACCGATTATAGGCACCTTTATTTTTTCGTAAAGATCATAAACTGCTCTTAAAGCTACAGGTTTTATAGCTGGACCAGATAAACCGCCTTTTATATTACTAAGAATCGGTTTCATCGTGTCACTATCAATTGCCATTGCTTTAAGAGTGTTTATTGCCGTTAACGCATCTGCGCCAGCCTTAACTGCTACCTCAGCCAAATCAACAATACTTGTCACGTTTGGAGAAAGCTTAACAATCACAGGTTTTTTTACTGCAGCTTTTACTGCTTTTACAACATCATAAAGAATTGTGGGATTTTGCCCAATTTCTGAGCCTGCTTGTTTCACGTGGGGACAAGAAACGTTAAGTTCTACAGCGTCTGCTCCCGCTTCAGTGGCGCGTTTTGCTACCGTTACATAATCTTCGGCTGTGTAGCCAAACACACTCACAATTAACGGTGCCTTGACAATTGTTTTGATATATTTTATTTCGTTCGCATATTCGTTTATACCTGGGTTTGGCAAGCCCATTGCATTAATCAAACCACTTTTTGCCTGAACTATTGTGGGATTAGCATAACCAATTCTAGGTTCCACTCCAACTGTTTTTGAAACAACTGCTCCCGCGCCAGCCTTAACGACTCGACGCATTGATTCGGCAGAGTAACCTAAAACGCCCGAAGCTAGTATTGTTGGGTTAATTAGCTTCAAGCCTGCTAAATTTATGCTTAATAGGTTGCTTTCCAAACCATTTTTACCCCTTTTGTGATTAATCATTCTATACGTTATTAGAAATAAAGCTTCTTTACGTTTAAATGGGTGAACAAAAAGGAAAATGGTGTGGTTAAGGTCAAGTTACTTTTTAAATACGCTCTTTCTTAGGCCTGTATCGATTTCTTCTTCTCCGCCAAGCAGAATTCTTAGAGATTTAACTTCATCCCGTAACATCGAAATTTCGCTTTCTAATGCCTTCGCCTTTGCATCAGCCATCCGCTTAAGCTCTTCAATTTCAATCAATAAGTTTCTTCGTTCGTTTTCAAGTGTTCTTATCCGTTCCACTGTGGTTTTGAAATTGCTCAATTGCTGCTCCCTCTTCTGTTAAATCGTTGTTTTCGCACTTAAACTTTTGCAGGATCCGCGTTTTTCTATATTTTTTAAGGTATTTCCATGATGAAAATAAGAAAATAATATTACGCTTTCACTATACATTACCAAAAATAGATGTTGTTTTTATATAGGAATTAGTAATTTATGAATGAACTTAAAGCTCTTATCTTGTTGGCTGTGTCTGAATGAGAAAGACTATATTTAAAAAGCTTGAAGCTCAAGGCCTGATTGCAAATTACAATCGTCTACGTAAGAATTTGCCTCCAAAGCTTCCTGAACGATTATTCATTTGGGATGAAACTTTTCGCGAAGGCATCAAAGCTCCAACGGTTTATCTGACTTATGTCGAACAGGTTAAACTTGCCAAGCTAATGGACGAAGCTGGTGTAGCCATAATCAATGTTGGTTTTCCAGCACTATCTGAAGAAGAAAAACGCAATGTTAGTAGGATCGTTAATGAAAGTTTTGAACGTGCCAAGCTTACAGCTTCTGCTGAACCAACAAAAGCTAGCATTGATGCATGCCTTGAATGTGGTATTAAGGATATTACCCTTGAAGCACCAATTAACGGCTTAAACTTGCAGTACCGTTGGAAGATAACAAAAGAACAAGCACTTCAAAAGATTTCTGACTCTATTATTTACTGTAAAAAGCATGGAGCATCTGTTAATTTCATGCTTATGGATGGAACAAGGACTCCCCTTGAAGATATTCTGCAAGTTTTCCAAAGCGCTGTTACTGCAGGTGCCTCAAGGTTAGGATTAGCTGACTCAGTAGGATTCATAAGACCTCTATCTATGCGTTATTTAATATCTCATATTAGAGATGGTTTGCCTGATTCTGTAAGAAAGAAAGTTCCTCTTTCAATCCACTGTCATAATGATTTTGGTTTAGCAACTGCAAATACATTAGCAGCCATTGAAGAAGGAATCTCCTACGTCCACACATGCGTCGCAGGCTTTGGTGAACGCGCTGGAATCGCACCTATTGAAGAAGTAGTCACAATTGCCGAGCTTCTTTACAACATTGACACAGGAATTGACATGGGCAAAATCTCGCGACTTTCCCAAACAGCCGAAAAAGCTTTCGCTTTACCAATTCAATTCCATAAACCAATAATTGGAGAAAACATCTTTGCCCATGAAGTAGAAGAAGAAGTGGAAGAAATGATGGCGCATCCACTTGTTTTCGAGCCATTCCCCCCTGAAATAGTTGGAAGAGAAACAACGGTTTTCGTTGGAAGAAACACTGGGCAACGATTAATTCAGGAAATGATAGAGAAAGCAGGAATTCGTGCATCACCTAGACAAATGGATGAGCTCTTCAGACGCGTAAAAGGTCCACATGAAGGCTTAGATAAAGGCGAAGCACAAATGACTTACTATCAGGTCAAGAAGCTCATGAAGGATCTGCAGAAAGGTTACTCTATGGATGAGTTCTGGCGACTAGTTGAGCAAGTTACAAGACAAAGACCCAAACTGCCTAAAACCGACAAGAAGCCAACGTAACCAAATATCTAAGCAGGAAATAACTGTCTTTTTATTTCTTCTAACTCTTTAGAATTTATTTCTCTTGGATAATTATACAAGGGACCACTGGGCTTTTCATTATAGAATGGTCTGTTACAGTCGGGGCAGCCTGAAGTTAGAAATGGAGTGCCTGAGGAAACAATTCTCTTAAAAGTTGATTCCTCTATTCCAAAACTGATTACCTTTTCGTGAACGTCAAAATGCATGTCTTCAAAACGTACATATTTGTTAGTAATCAAATATCTTGCAAGTTGTACTCGTCTATAAGTATCAATTGAAGGTTGAGGCAGCTTCTCCAAAGATGTTCCACGTATTGGAGTAAAAGCAAACAGCGCAGGCAAAACCTCCAAATCAACACACTGCTGAACAATTTTAACAAGGTCTTTTTCAGTTTCACCTAATCCAACAATTAAATGAGTGCTAACGTTTCCTTTTCCAAAAACCTTCAAAGCCTCATTAAGTTTACTAAATTGTTTTTTCCAATTATAAACGCCACCTATATCTGCGCCTTTAACCTTGTTAAAAATGATTTCAGTTGCAGCATCCAACGCTATACCTATACGATCAACTCCTGCGTTCTTGAGCAACTGTATATTTTCTTTTTTTAAGGGTTGACACGAAACAGAAATAGGAATTGTGACGACTTTTTTTATTTCCTTAACTAATGCCCCAAGCTGCAAAAAAACTTCTGGGTAGTTTAAGGCTTGAATGCAAACACGCCTAATTTTGCTTTCATTAATAGCAGCACCAAGTGTGTTTAATACTGTTGCTGTGGGGT
The DNA here is from genome assembly GCA_964640475.1 of uncultured Candidatus Bathyarchaeia archaeon. GTDB lineage: Archaea > Thermoproteota > Bathyarchaeia > Bathyarchaeales > Bathycorpusculaceae > Bathycorpusculum. Next base: position 5,359 of record CAZXGX010000072.1, on the reverse strand, counting down.
AAGTTGGCCAATTAATTCTGGAAAGTAATTCCGTGCTACTTTTACTGCCTCTTGCTTGAGGACAGAATCCACAGTTTCCTCTACATTTACCTTTTCTGTACGTCATCAAGTAAGCGGTAGTTGGTTTAGCGTCTAATTTGCCATTAGCTAAACCTGTTATTATCGCGGTGCCTACTGAAAGGCGGATTAGTGAAGGTAAGTTAAGTTGTGTTGGGTATGTTTGGGGCAAGTTTGCACCTTTGAATAAAATAAAGCTCTGAGGCTTATTAGTTAGTGGTTTGGGTTCTTTTCTGATTTTGGTATGCTTTTTCTTTAATTATTAGGTGTTTTCTATGAATGTTTGTTAGGTTTACTGTACGGGTGATAAAAGATGTTAAAGCAAAAACAAGAAAGCTATACTCAACAAAGGTAAACATTGCTTGAAATGGAAAAACCAGCGTTAGAGCAATTCCAAGATATAAAGCGCTGCCAAAATATTTTCCTAAGGGGTCATAAATTTTTTCAGTGTAGAGGCTAGATAAGACGAATTGACTAAAAGATGCGGCTATTAGAATAAGCATCCATACAGAGTAATAGTTGCTTAAAGTAAAAACTGTGAAAATTCCGGTGATTAATATAAAATCGGTTCCCGCATCATAGTAGGCGCCAAGTTTTGAGGCTACTTTCAGTTTTCTTGCTACATAACCGTCAAGCAGATCAGTGCCCACGGACAAAGTAATTATAATAGAACACAAAGCCAATGCTCCAGTGCCAAAGAAGTAAAGAAACAAAGGCAAGGCTGCAATTCTCAGCGAACTTATGCCCGATGGAATTAAGGCTTTTTTATTCATCAATTACACTTTCTTAAGGAACTATTTTGATTGCTTCAGTGCTTATTTGGGTCATGTTACGTTGGCTTCTGAACATGGTTAATGATTGAATTATTGATCCATTCACGCTTTTAACAGTATTATTCATTGCTTCTTTTGCATTTAACGGATCTAGACCACCGCCAATTGTGATTATTGTTGTATTCATATCCTTTAGATTTCCTATACGATGTAAGTAATTAGTTATTGTGGGTGCAGGATTAAAATCATATATTGCCCAGCAAAGGACCAACAGTGAGTACTGTGACAGGTTCAATGGCGCTTGTTGACTTGCGGTTACAACTTCTACACGCCAACCATTAGCTACCAAACCGTTTGCATACGCATAAGTGATATCTTCTGCAAAACTAGTTAACCCCGGATGGTAAATTAGTAATGCTGTTTTTGCTCCAGAATTGTTCAAGGTTTCTTTTAATGTTACTTCTCTATACACACTGTATTCAAGGTAGGTTCCGAGACTGATGAATACTGCTAAAAATATTAAAAGGGTAATTAACATGATTTTTTTCCACCGTTTCTGAGGCCAAAATTTCAAGCTTGTTATCTTCTTTTTAATTTTTTTGAGGATGAATTTCATTTTTTGCTGCCTTCATTTTGTTGATTCAACATGGTAGTTTTTTATAAAAAGAGGTATCGCACTTTGACTATACACCACTGGTGTAATCTTTTCAAAGCGCTTAAAATAAAAAAGGCTAATCTTTCGGAACTTCTTCAGTTTCTTCCTCAGGCATTAATTTTTCTTCAAACATGTAAAGGCGAGTCATACGGTTCTCCCATCTCCTAAAGAATCGGTATTGAACGTTCATCAGGTACATGCTATAAACAACAAAACCTACCAATAGAACTTCCAAAATTACATCACTAATTTCAAACCCTGTTCTTGCAGTTCGATAAAAAACAAGAACAAAGGCAACCAACAGTATAGATGAAGTAATTAGGCTCAAGATGGCGCCTCTTTTGAACTTACTCCATTCCTGATTAATCTCCGTAAGGAATTCATGTAGAGTTCTGACTGGGTAGGCTTTTTCTTGTTCTTTATCAGTCATTTTTTCATCCTTCATTTTCTTCATACCGCTTTTTTTATAGGTGATGCACCAGTGGTGCAATATTAAAGCAAGGATGGCAGGGAATCTCTCAGGCTGGTGTAGATTCTTCGTCCTTCAACAGTGAGACGCAGCTGGCCTTCTTTGGTTTCATCAATGAATCCTTTATCTTTAAGATAAGTTAAGTGCTTTAGAAAATCATCATAGGAAGCATCGGTTGCTTTACGCCAAACATGAGTGCGTAACTGGTTTTTCCCTGAGAAGAAAAGGAACTCCAGAATTTCAAATCGAATTTGTACTGAGCCTTTTCTTTTATCCGCCATCTTTACACCGTTGATAACTTTTGTGCTTTTTCTATAATTGGTTACTAAGTTGTTAATCAAAGTATATTTAAAAGCTTAGTTAGAGACTAAAACAGACATGGGAAAAACTTTATTATGCATTGTTAAATTTTACACTCCGTTGAAAAAAATGCCAACAGGTCTCAACTAATCATTAGAGATGATTTAAAATGGTTAAACTGGCTGATTTAGGATTCCAAAACGGTGTAATATTTGAGACCATACTTTCAACCTACAACCAAAATGGAAACCCAAATGCTGCTCCAATGGGAGTAACCATGCAAAACGAGCAGCAAATATTCATAAACATTTACAATTCTTCATCAACAATTAAAAACCTGCAAGCAAACAAATCAGCCGTAATCAACCTGACCAACAACATCGATTATTACTACAAATCAGCGTTTAAAGAAGTAAATCCCAACGAGAAATTGCCGCGGGAATGGTTTGAGAAAGCAGAAGCAGTCAACGCGCCGAAACTAAAGTCTGCTGATGCAACAATTGAAGTGGAAGTTATAGAAATGGTGCCAATTGACTCTCTAAAAACTAAGACGCTGTGTAGTGTTAAACGGATTTCAGCGTCAAAAGTTTATCCTCAAGCCAATAGTCGGGCAATGGCAGCAACACTTGAAGCAGTAATACATGCAACCCGCATTAGAATCTTAGCTGGAGACCCGAAAGAGCAAAAGCACGTTTCCAGACTGTTAGAATTAATTAGAAACTGCAATGATGTGGTTAAACATTCAGCACCAAACTCAATCTACTCAGAGATTATGGCGGATCTGATGAAAAAAGTTGACCTTTGGAGGAAGAGCACCTGAAAGTTTACATTAAAACTCCAGCACGACTGCACTTAGGCTTAATCGATCTAAACGGAAGCTTAGGACGAATGTTCGGTGGTTTAGGTGTTGGCATAAACCGGCCAAATATAATAGTTGAAGCAGAAAATGCTGCAGAATTTACAGTCACTGGTCAAGAAACTGAGTTAGCTGCTAAATTTGCAGAACGGTTTTTTGCTGCCTATCCAGTTAAGGGTAACGTGCACATTAATGTGAAACATGCCATTCCTGCACATATTGGGTTGGGTTCAGGTACGCAATTCTCTTTAGCCATAGCTACTGCCCTTGCTAGACTGTTTAAAATTAAAGCCTCGACATCTCAACTTGCTCTTGCGATGGGGCGTGCTAAAAGAACAGGAGTTGGCACATCAATTTTTGAAAAAGGCGGATTTGTAGTTGATGGTGGCAAAAAAATTCCTAATGAAACTGGTTTTCCACCATTGATTTATCGTCAACCCTTCCCAGAAGAGTGGCGTTTCATCATTGCGATTCCAAATGTGAATAAAGGCTTGTCTAATCATGAAGAAACATTGGCGTTCAATAAATTGCCCCCTATGAAAGAGGTTGAAGTGGCAAAGATTTGTCATTTAACTATGATGAAGCTCTTGCCTGCGTTAGCAGAGAAGGATATTGAAAGCTTTGGTGAAGCCTTGACTAGTATCCAAATACTAACAGGTAATTACTTTGCTCAAGTACAAGGTGGAACATACTTTAACGTTGAAATCGCAGAAACAATAGAATTCATTAAAGCCATTGGAGCATGTGGCGTTGGTCAAAGTTCATGGGGACCAGCAGTTTATGGCGTAGTAAAGGAGGAAGACGCCACGCAAGCGCTTCAAAAAACCAAAATTTACCTGTCCAAAGGTGTTGGCGGAGAAGCGTTTGTAGCTAAAGCAAACAATAAAGGCGCATACATTAAACAAACATGTTAACGAGGCATCAGATTGAAGGTACTCTTAGTTACAGGTAAGCTTGCAGAGGAAATTGTTAAACAATACTCTGAGCAAAGCAATATTGAGGTGCACGTTGTTGCCCTAAATGTTCCTGTAGCTGCTTTTCTAACTGCTGAAACCATAGTTGAAGGTCTTAAAGGTAGAAACCTCACAGGATTTGACATGATTTTGGTTCCTGGTTTTAGTCGAGGAGACACCGCTTACATTTCGGATGCAGTTGGTGTGCCAGCTTTTAAGGGTCCACGATACGCTGCTGACTTGCCAACAGTCTTAGATGTACTCGGTACAGTCAAGCTTTCAACCACTGTGCCAGCATGTGATCTATTGAGAGACGTCCTTACAGAGAAAGCGCAGCAGGAAATCCAGAAAGTTGAACAAAATCGTGAAGAGTTGCTAAAAAAACCAGGCAGCATGCTTATCAAGAATTTGGCAATTGGGAAAGATTTTCCAATGCGAGTGTTGGCGGAAATCGTTGATGCAGCGTTAATGGAAGACGACGAAATTCAGTATATTGCTAAACGATTTGTTTCGCAGGGTGCACATATTATTGATGTGGGGATGTTGGCGGGTAAAAGTAATCCGGCAAACGCTGAACGTATTGTTAAAGCGGTTAAAGCTGTTGTTGATGTGCCTGTAAGCATTGATACGCTTGATCCTGAAGAAATTAGAAGTGCTGTTTCTGCAGGTGCCGATTTGATTTTAAGTGCGGATGCGGGAAACCTTGAAAAAATTGCGTCTTTCGCTAAAAATATTCCAACTGTAATTATTCCTACTAATCAACGAGAAGGCTTTTTCCCTAAAAAAGCTCAAGAACGCGTAAAAATGCTTGAAGAATTAATTGCTAAAGCAAAAAAGCTTGGCTTTAGTAAAATTTTGGCTGACTTGATACTTGAGCCTTCAAACATTTTAGAATCATTCATCGCTTTCAAACAATTCGGGGAAAGAAATCCTGATGTGCCCTTGTTTGTTGGTGTTTCTAACGTTACTGAGTTATTTGACGCTGACTCTGTTGGGTTAAATGCTGTTCTTGCACGCTTATCTGCTGAAGTTGATGCAAGTATTATGTTAGCTACTGAGAAGAGTACAAAAGCTAAAGGAACCGTTAAAGAGGAAGTTGTTGCAGCAAAAATGATGTTTCTAGCTAAAAAACGTGGTTCTGTTCCTAAGGATCTTGGTGTGGATTTGCTGGTGCTTAAGGATAAGCGTTCAAGAGAAGAACATTATGACGCCACGATAGAGATCGGTTCAAAAGTTACTTTAGCTACTGACACAGTTGAGCCAGCAATCCTTGATAGTGAAGGAATTTTCAAAATA
>CAZXGX010000071.1:0-10649 GCA_964640475.1 uncultured Candidatus Bathyarchaeia archaeon | reverse complement strand
TTTTTGGTGAACGTAGAAAGGCTTAAGTGTAAACTTCCAAGTTTGCGAGCGGGAAATAATTAACAAGTGTTATATAGCTATGTCTATAACTAAAAAATCAAGAGGCAAATACTATTTTGAAAATGAACTACTTAGGATTCATCGCAGGTATAGTAGCCTTTGTTAGCGTATTCTTACCTTGGTTCACAATCGAGTTGTGGACCAGTAACTTGAGCAGTACCATGAATTTTACCGCTAACCTATACCAGTTAACTGGAACAGTGGAGGGCGTAACTAGATCTATGTTTCTAATAGTATGGTTTAACGTAGGCGCCTTCATCTTGATGCTAATAACTGGATTACTATGCATAGTTTCTAGTATTTTTGCCACCAGCAGAAGACGAACCACACTTCTTATTGTTTCTTGCGTTTTTGCATTATTAGCTATGGTGATTTTTGGTTATGGTTTAGCTAACAGCAGTTTCGCCGTTGAAGAATTGAATCCTGGATACACCATTAGTCAATTTCCCGAAAACTCTTTCGGGTTGTCAGCCGAACAATCAATGCAGAATACATATGATTATTCTTGGCAAATAGGAATTGGGTTCTGGTTGGCTCTAATCAGCGTCATTCTTTCATTACTTGCAGTACTTAACGAACGCAGCGCACACAAGCAACTCAGAATGAAGCAATAATACCTGTGATTGCTAAGTGTCTACAAAAACTCCTGTCTTATCATATAAGTTGGGCGATAAATTCAACATCACTCGTAACCGTTTCCCTTTTCTCCTTAAGGGCTTTATTGAGGTTTTCAAATTTTAACAATATAAGTTATTTTTGGATTATTAAGAAGGGTTTGCTGAGGCTTTACAGATTTTAAGGAGAAAAGGAAAATGCAAAACCCTCACTACTGGCAACGTGTAAGAGTTAAGAAGCCTTTTCAGCCCCTTCCCGCCAATGATCCTAAAAAAAGGGAAAAATTTGTTTTGTTTTTTTATTTTATGGTTTTTTCTTTAGCAACAGTACTGCTATAGCTATGGCAACGATGATTGCAATTACAGCAGCAATGATTGTTGTTGTAACATTATTGTTGATTGCGTCAAAGTTGACTGCTGTTGGTGATGGTGAGGTTGCGGGTGCTTCTGCTACAGTTGCATGTGTTTCTGCCCAACTGCTGCCATAAGAATCGTCGCCCATGAAAGTTGCAGTAATCGTGTATTCACCTGCTATTGTTGGAGTCCAAGTGTATGCATATGTGCCGCTCATGTCGCTTGTAACATCTGCAATGTGAACTGAATTGCCGTTAGGATCAACCGCATCAATTGACACTGGAACACCAATAACATCGCTTGGGATACTGCGCTGCAAATGTAAGTACTCCATCCATTGACTCATTGAAGCAGTTGAGACACAGGGTGTTCCTTCTTGCGCTGGAGATAGGTCTAAGACTGTTCCAGAAATTATTGCACTTGTTCCGGAGGTAATAGCGATTTGAGGCACCGAGACTGTTGTTTCACTTTGACCTTTTCCGAAAACGTAAGTGTATCCATCATATGAGTTAGAGGCTGTAAGGTATCCATCAGCGATTGCGCCTTGAGACATGTATCCGCTTATGTTCCATATGCCCTCACCTGTAATTGCATTAACGCAGTGTAATCCCCAGCCTCTTGTGATTGGCTGGCTTGGTGTATGTTCAGTTGTGTATGTGTAGAGTTTTCCATCAGCTATTAATGCTCCAGAATTGAATGAGTAAACTGTTGTACCGTTTTCGTCAGTGTAGGGTGTTTCATATACGTTTGCTGGAGCAGTGTATTGCCAGACGATTGATCCATCAGTCCAGTCAAAAGCGTAAATACCGTCGTAAGCTTCTCTGTAAATCATTCCGTATGCGGATTGAACTGCATAGGCTCCGAAAGCACCTTCACTCCATGGATAATCCATTGCTTCACTCTTCCAAACTTGGTTACCTGTCGATAAATCGTAAGCAATATAGTAGCCGCCCATCATCAGCACTGCAGCTTTTCCGTGATCAGCAACTGTACAAGATGAACTATACATTGTATCTTCAACTGTTATATCCCAGAGTAATTGACCTGTAACTATGCTTGCTGCTCGTATACGTGTTCCATAGTAAGCACCTATTGCGGTAGCATCATTTACAGCTGTTGTTGTGACTGCAATGCCTGCTTCATAATCAACTGATGTTCCAAGACTACTCCATGGATAACTAACGTTATTTTTAATGTCTACTTTATAGCTGACAGTATAACTTGGTCCTGCACCAATTGTTTGTGAAATAGTCCAGTCAATCAAACGGTAGTCAGGATTTGTTGTGTTTCCAATGTTTTGTATAGTTAAGAATTGCATGTCACCATATACTGTTCCTGTTGTAAGGGGTGCAATTGATATGTTTAGGGTTACTGCGCCATTCCACGGATTATATTTTATCATTCTTCCGCCGCCTACGTACATTAATGCTACGTTGAGGCCTCCAAGGTTAGCTGCTTCTTTTCCAGCAGCACCAGCAGTATTTGCAGTAGCATATGCCTGATAAGATATTGTTGTTGGTACTTGTGTTATGCCTGTCTTTTCCCAGTAAATTTCGCCTGTTCGCAAATCATAACATTGCCAAACACTTTGTGTTACACCATCATAAACTTTAGTAACAGTTTGATAGCATCGCCCAGAGTAGATTATGCTTGGATTACCTCCACCGCTTGTAAGTGATACTTGATCTAGAGAACCACCGATTAGACCGGATATGGCACCTTGTCGCTTCCATACTACGTGAGCTGTGTTTGGTGCTTGAACATATGGGATGTAGTTGTAGTTGCTCATGTACGTGTTTGTGTCTTCTGGCCAATTTTCATCACTAGAATCGCCGACTACACCTGTAGCAGGATAATTGCCTAAAATAGCTGCCCATTCTCTCTTTTCAGGGGATACGGGTCTTGTCCAGTAGTCTGTTGGAAGTGCTGCGGCAGGCCAAGAAGCTACTTGCTCATCTTGAACTACAAGGATTTGTTCTTCGGTTTCACTTGGTTCATAATAACAGGATTTGGTGAAGCTTACAACTTGAGAGCCTAGATACGTGCCTTCGTCGACAGTATAGTTGCCTGCTGGGTAGAATCCTCCTAGGAATTCAAATTTGAGAGTCCAAGTGCCTACTTGATCAGCGATGTATTCAAAATATGCCGTTGTGTCTGCTTTATATGAATCTAAAGTAATTACTTCTTTTGAACCGTCGGGTTTTGTGATTGTTATGGTGTAGTCTGAGAGGTATCGGCTGACGTGAGTTGCTGGTGTTAGCCAAACGTTAACTAGAAATGTTTGACCTAAACCTACAGGATTTGGTCTAAAGCTTAGGTATGCATTTGTCTTTACAATGACGTCGGGTGTAACACCGTCAGGCAGGATTATTGATCCACCGTCTTGCGTATTAGTGTAAGTTGTTTGTGCATTTGCGGGAAAAATCGTCAGTGCAGTAGATGTCATCAAAAGAAACATTATGCTTAAAGATAAGATAATTTTTGATTTATTTTTCAATTCTTTTACTCCTTTTCAGTTTATGAAGAGTTATGTTAACGAAAAATAGTTATAAGAAACACTCACCTATAGTGAGCAAAACATTCTAACCTGCGTAATTAAGCAAAATAAAACAAGTATTTGAAAGAGTAGTAAAAATTAAAATCGGACTTCAAACAAGTTGGCAGTCCAAAAACTTTACTTAAATATTGCAGACTGCGATAACATGTTTTTTACAGTTATATTTTAAATTTAACATCACTTGTAACCTTTTCACTTTTTTTTGGCTAAAAATTGAATAAATATAGGTTAAATTTAGGGAGAGTTTGCTGAGGCTTCATTATTTCTTAAAGGAGAATAGAAATGCAAAATCCTCTATAAAGTGAAAAGATATAGAAGTATGAAGCCTTCTCAGCCCCTTTGTTAGACTCAAAGTTACTAAAAAAAAGAAAAGTTGTTTGGATGTCTGTTGCATTTTACGGTCGTTTCCTAAGAATCAATAGTACTGCTATTGCGATTGCTATTATGATAGCGATTCCTACAACTACTAAACCGGTCATTATTGTGTTGTTAATAGCATCGAAAGTAACTGGTGTTGCTGTAGGTGAAGCTGCTGGAGCATCCACTACAGTTGCATAAGTTGTAGCAAACGAACTGGCGTATGAATCATCACCGACAAAAGTGGCTGTTATCGTATATTGCCCTGAAATCTCTGGTTCCCAAGTGTACGCATATGTACCACTATAACCTTCGCTAGTAACAGTTGCAATATGAACTGAGTTACCATTAGGATCAATTGCATCAATAGAAACAGGAACTCCAGTAATTGTAGCATTACCCCAAAGACCAGCTATCGGTTGTTGCATATGCAGATATTCCATTTGTGTAGTCATTGAATCCTTAGAAACGCATGCGGTGCCTGGCTGTGCGGGTGATTGGTCAAGTACCGTTCCAGAAATCATTGCTTTTTGCCCTGTTGTGATTTCTATTTGTGGTACCGAAACTGTAGTTTCGCTCAGACCCTTACCGAAAACATATGTGTATCCATCCCATGAGTTTGATGCTGCCAAGTATCCGTCAGCTACTGCGCCAGGACTTATTTCACCTGATAAATGCCATACTTCTTCGCCGTTAGTAACGTTAATGCATCGTATAGCCCATCCTCTTGTTCTAGGCCAACTAGCTGTGTGTTCGGTGTTGTATGTAAAGAGTTTGCCGTCAGCAACAAAGCCTCCTGTATTGAATGGATAAACTGATGTGCCATTTCCGTCATTGTAAGGGCTTTCGAAAGCTGCGTCAGCAGGTGATGTGTACTTCCAAGCTATTTTTCCGGTGTCCCAATCGAACGCATAGACTCCATCGTAAGCTTCTCTGAAAAGAAGACCATAGCCTGATTGTAGAGCATATGCTCCAAAGCTAGCTGATGACCAAGGATAATCCATTGTTTCACTTTGCCATGCTAGGTTTCCTGTTTGTAGATCGTATGCTAAGAAATAGCCTAGTTGTGTAAGTACTGCGATTTTTCCGTGATCTGCTATGTAGCAGGATCTGCTGTATTGTGCTGTGTCAATTAATTTATCCCAAAGGGCGATGCCTGTTGATAGCGTGTATGCTTGGATGCGCATTTGCTCATAAATTCCTGTTGAATTATTTAGTTGAATAGCATTTACTGTTACGCCTATACCTACATTGAAATCTACGAGAAGTGCATTGTTGAAATTATTAACCTCATCAGCTACAGTAGGGTACTCTGACCGAGTTAGGCTAGACCGTGCATAAGTAGTGTTACTTATTAATCTAGAAGCAAAGTTTCCAGAGCCATCAGTGGTCCAATTGAGTAAACGATATCTTTGAGTACCTGCTGAAGCCCCAAGGTCTTGCACAGTCAAAACATATGAGTCCATATAGTAATAGTTGGTTTGCGTTGTCAAGGGCGAAAGCGAAATGTTTGTAACAGCGCCACTCCAAGGATTAATCTTTAGTAGTCTTGCACCACTTGATCCGGTTGCAATGGATATAAGTTCAACAGAGTAGGTGCTTTGCGCTTCTGCACCAGGTACCGATCCTCCGCCTGGTTCGACATATGAAATGTAGCTTGGAGTGACACCACCTGATGCTGTGGGTATTTCATAATATATTTCTCCTGTTCTGAGGTCATAGCATGCTGCAACACTGCCAACGCCTTGCTTGGTATATGTTTGGTAACATCTTCCGCTGTAGATTACACTTGGACTACCTCCGCCTGAGCTAATGCCATATTGCCCTGCTTGTCCGCCTATTAGACCAGCTATTGCGTTTTGTTTTCGCCACACTACGTGTGCAGTATTAGGTGCAGTAACCCAAGGATGGAAATCGGCTGTAGGATTCCATACTGGATTCGTATCAGGATAAAGTTCATCCCAAGTTGCTCCACCACCAATATAACCAGTACCAGGGTAGTTTCCAAGAATTGGCCACCAGTCACGATTTTCAAGTGATGCGGGTCTCGTCCAGTAATCTGTAGGTAACGCTGCGGAGGGCCAAGACGACACCATGTCTTCTTGTACTATTAGAATTTGTTCCTCTGTGCTGCTTGGTTCATAGTAAGTTGACTCACTAAAGCTCCAGACCTGAGAGCCAACAAATGCACCGCTATAGACCGTGTAGTTTCCAGCGGGGAAGTAGCCACCTGGGAACTTGAATTGAATCGTCCATGTGCCTACTTGATCAACGACATATTCTAAGTAAGCTGTTGTGTCAGCTCGATAAGAATCCTTCATAATAGTCTCTGTTGTTCCATCTGGTTTTGTAAAAATTATTTCATAGTCAGTAAAATATCGACTTACATGCAATGCAGGATTTAGCCAGACGTTTACTAATAGCACCTGATTTTCTCCGATGATACTTGGACTAAAGCTTAGAAAGGCTCTTGTTTCTTCTGTATTGTCAGGGGTAGTACCTGAAGGCAATGCAATTGATCCGCCTTCCTGTAGGTTCGTATAAGTAGTTTGTGCATTTGCAGGCGAATTTATTAGTAACGCAGAAGTCATCAAAAGAATCACTATACTTAAAGATTTGACAATTTTTAATAATGTTTTCAACTTTTTTGCTCCTTTTGCGTTAAACAAAAAAGCATGTTAACGAAAAATGGTTATAAGACTCACTCACCTATAGTGAGTAAAAATTATATATTGAATAGAGTTTTTTTTTAAAAATAAAGGATTTTTTCACAATTTTTTTAGGCAGATAACTATTTTCTCAAATAGATTAGAAAGGGTTTGCTGGGGCTTATACAGAATTTAAGGAGAAAAGAAAATTGCTACTACAATTGCTTGGTAAGAACAATTGAAAAGCCCTTTCAGTCCCTTCCTTGCTAATGCTTTAAAAAAAAAGGAAAAATGTTTTTTGTTTTGTTTTTGCATTTTATGGACGTTTCCTAAGTAATAGTACTGCTATTGCAATGGCAATTATGATGGCAATTCCTACAGCTATTAAGCCAGTCATGATAGTGTTGTTTACTGCATCAAAGCTTACTGGTGTAGTTGTTGGTGTCACTGCTGCTTCGGTTACGGTTGTAAATGTTTCTGCCCAGCTGCTGCCGTATGAGTCGTCACCCATGAAGGTTGCTGTAATCGTATAGTCGCCCGCTATAGTTGGAGTCCATGTGTAACTGTATTTGCCGCTCATGTCAGTTGTAACGTCCGCGATGTGTACGTAGTTGCCGTTTGGATCAACAGCATCGATAGATACTGGAACACCAATAACATCGCTAGGAATCGATTTTTGCATATGCAAATATTCCATCCAGCTAGCCATTGATTCTGCTGAAACACATGCTGTTCCTTCTTGAGCAGGTGACATATCCAAGACAGTGCCTGAAATTATCGCGCTGGTATCCACGGTTATTTCTGTTTGTGGTGCTGAAACGGTTGTTTCGCTTTCGCCTTTGCCATATACATACATGTATCCGTCGTATCTGGAATCAAATGTTAGGTATCCATCAGATATTGCACCTGTTGCGCCACCGCCGCTAATGCTCCAGATTTCCGTGCCAGTGGTTGCATTGAGGCAGAATAGATCCCATCCTCTGGTTAATGGTTGAGTTGGTGAATGTTCACCGTTTGCGACATAGATTTTTCCATCAGCAATCATTGCATTAGTAAAGTATGACCATGTTCCGTATGGGGTTTCATAAGTTGAATCGCCTTCTTGCAAGAAGTGCCATGCTATGCTGCCGTCATCCCAGTTTATTCCGTAGATGCCGTAGTATGATTGGTCAAAGAATAGTCCGCCGTAAGATGATATTGTGTATGCTCCGAAGTCGCCCCATGGGTAGTCTAGAGTTTCACTTTTCCATGCAAGCTGACCAGTTTGTAAGTCCCAGCAATCCCACCATCCGCCAAGTATACGTACTGCATATTTTCCATGATCTGCTACACCTGTGCTTGTGCTAAAGAATATGTCATCAGTTGTTACGTTCCATAGTAGTTGTCCTGTTGTTAGGCTGGCTGCCATAAGGTATTGACCTGTTGGGTGGCCTGTTCCATTTAGGGTTATTGAACCTGAAGAGACTGCGATCATTGATTCATAGTCGCATGTGCCTAAGCTTGCAAATGGGTAAGATACATTGCTCAGTACTCTAGTAGAAAAGGTAGTGCTGCTTCCTGATGTTGTCCAGTTGATTAAGCGGTATCCTTCTGTTGTACTTTGGATGCTTAGAACAAATGGTTCAGCGTAGTATGTGCTTGATCTGAATGTTGGAGTTGAGATGTTTAGTGTTACTGCGCCATTCCATGGATTGTATTTTATGAGCCTGTTTGTGCCAACGTACATTAATGAATATGTGTTGGTACCTTGGCCTGTTTGTTCTGCTCCGGGTACTGAAGAAGTTACGGAATTGTATGTTACAACTGTTGGCACTTGGGTTATACCTGTTAGTTCCCAGTAGATTTCTCCTGTTCTTAAGTCGTAGCATTGCCAAACGCTTTGTGTAACGCCATTATAGGCTTTAGTAACGCTTTGATAGCATCTACCTTGGAATACGATGTTTGGTGTTCCTGCGTATGTACCTTCGCCTGGACCGATAGAGCTTATGCCATATTGGCCACCTACGATGCCTGCTAAAGCGCCTTGTCGTTTCCAGACTACGTGTGCAGTCTCTGGTGCTTCAACATATGGTGTAAATTTGTAGTTGCTTGCGTATGTATTTGTGTCTTCTGGCCAGTAGTCACCGCCGCCTATTCCAGTGAATGGGTATTGTCCGCCAATGACCCACCATTCTCTGTTTTCTATGTTTATTGGGCGTGTCCAGTAATCAGTTGGTAATGCTGATGAAGGCCAAGAGGAAACTTGCTCTGCTTGTACAGTTATTGTTGTTATCGGTGATTCAGATGGTTCATAATATGCTGAGTCAAGGTATGCTGGTCCTGAAAATGATGAGAAAGCTGCGTTAGGTTCTATTTCTAATATTTCTGCAATGCTATCGTAAACTTTGCCGTTATAGTAGTATCCTGCAGGGAAATAGTTGCCTGCGACTTCGAACAGGAATGAATAATTGCCTTCTTGATCGACAACGTAATTAAACCAGGCTGTAGCGTCACCTTGGTATGAGTTGAGTGGCCCAGCGACTTCTGTTGTGCCATCTGGCTTTGTGATGGTTACGGTGAATCCAGAGTGATATCGACTGTAATGTGTTGCAGGTTCAAGCCAAAGGTTCACTAGAACTGTTTGACCTACACCTACGGGGTTAGGGGTTACGCTCATGAATGCTGTTGTTTCAACTGTAACGCTTGGTATTACTCCGTCTGGTACTTCAGTGCCCCATTCAGGTAGTACTGGTGCTCCGCCTGTTATTTCTGCCGTTGCTGCTTGCACTGTTTGAGGTGCAACAATGAGTATTGCAGAAGCTATCAGAAGAATAACTATGCTTACTGATTGTATTTTATTTTTCATATTTTTCTTCTCCATATAATTTATAAAAAAGCAAGTTGGTGAAAAAATGATTATAAGATTTACTCACTATAGGTGAGTAAAAACGAAAAGAAGTGAACTGAAAAAGTCATTATTAGTTTATTTTTTTACTTTTTTATCTGTATAAAATGCCCATTCGTTCCATGAAGTCAACAATCATCCAATACTCTTTCAGGTACTGTTTACCTTTTTGAGTAATCTTATATGAAGTCTGATCTTCGATTAAGTTAAGGTCTTCTAAGTCTGAGAGATAATTTTTTAAACGGTCAAATGGAACATTCAATTTTGCTTGAATTCGAATTAACACTATTTTCTCAGTATCACTTCTTTCAGCCTGAAGGATAGATAAAAGATCCCCATAAATCTTCATTTTATCTCTTCGGGCTATTTTCTTCATTTAGCACTCCCTTTTTTTGAAGTATGAAAGCTTTCATAAGCAGTCAACAGGAAAATAGACAATCCTATCCAACGAAGCACTAGACCCCCGTAAAATGGTATATCACCATGGTCAACAGCCCAAATAAACAATGAATACTGGCTTATTGTGAGAAAAATGAAACCAAACGGAATCAAAATTGTTTTTGAATCCTTAGCTTCAATGTGACTTCTAAGGGTATGAACAGAAACGTATAGCAAAGAAATTATATTAAAAATTCTGATGCAAATTGTCAAAAAGCGGTAATTACTGATTGCAAACTGTGGAGCAACAAAAAATAGAGCAAAAAAAGACATTAAAGCAACAAACAGTACACTTAAGGATATATTCCAAAGCATTTTACTGGATGAAGATTTTTTAGAAAAGAAATAGGTAAATGCAAGAAACGCAAAAGCGAATGGTCTTGTAAGAAGCTGGAACCAAGTCAAACCATCGACTGCAAAAGTGGAAGAAGTAAAATTTGCATGTGTAATAGCTGAAATCAGATAGGAGACGCCAAGAAAGCCAAATCCAAGAGGAAGACCTACATATCGACCTTCACCTGTGGCACGGTACGGTTTTATTAAGAACCAAACAAAAACGAAACAAGCAAGAGCTGATAATGTTTCCTCTGAAACTAGGAAAAGCTCTTCTAAGTCTATAATTTACTAGTACCTCCTATCATCGCAATATAATTGCGATCCATGCTTATCTCTCTTAACATTTTATTTCTCCTTTCTAGAATTATGCATGATTAATGCAGAAGTAAATTGAGAGAAAG
>CAZXGX010000070.1:0-10913 GCA_964640475.1 uncultured Candidatus Bathyarchaeia archaeon | reverse complement strand
TATATCTCTGCATGTTAGCAACCATTAAGTACCCAAAAATACAAAATGCATCACAAACTAGAGGATGTTAACATGTCTGAACGTTTCACAAAAAAATGGGAACAAAAAAGTAGAGAAAACAACTTCGCTGATTCTGTACGTCAAACAATAGTTCCCCCACCACCATTAAAACCCCGCTTAGACCTCGCAATCAAAAAACTTGACATGCAAATCACACGACTGGACCAAACTAATGAACGCTTCACACAAAAAGACCGAACGCTATTCACCAAACTTGTTGATGCTTACCAGCAACATGATCAAGCTCACGCTAACATTTATGCTACTGAATTAGCTGAAATCCGAAAAATGACAAAACTAATCATGAATGCAAGACTTGCATTAGACCAAGTGTCATTAAGAATAAAGACTGTTTCTGAACTTGGAGACGTTGTTTCAATGCTGGGTCCTTGTATTGGTGTATTACGCAGTGTCAATGGTGGGATGGGCAATCTTTTACCAGAAGCTGAAAATGAAATAGGTGAAATCGGTAACATGCTAAGCGGTTTAATGTTTGATGCTGGAGCAAGCAGTAATGGAATGTCGTTAAACTTTAACAACGTAAACGAAGATGCCTCAAAGATATTATCTGAAGCTGCAATCGTTGCTGAACAAAAAGTCAATGCAAGTTTCCCAGATTTACCTCCGGGAATGCCGTCAGCATCTGACAAATCAAGAACTTAAAAGGGTAAATTTTACCTCTTTTATTTTTAGTTTAGCTTATTCTTTTATACTATCATGTAATTTGAGCGTTTTTTAAAATTACATTATATTGGTTAATGTAAGTGTGCACTTAAGTTACTATGATTTAAAAGTATTTTTCACTGCAAATAGAATTTGTTCTATAAAGGAGAGTAGAATATTGCAAATGAAAAAATCTATAATATCAAAACTATTGACTATAGTTGTTCTAACTATCTTGATTGCTTCTTCAATATTTGCTACCAATCCAATAGTAAATGCGGCAGTAGGTGACACCCAAATCACTGGTGAATTACCCAGTGGCGTCACACCAAGCGTTACTCTAAAAACCAACGCATATCTAGCTGTCACACCAAACCCAATAGGAAAAGACCAAACATTACTTGTTAACATGTGGCTTCATCCACCAACAAGCGTCAACCGAAATTTTAGCAAAGCATTCGTTGTTACCTTCGCAAAACCCGACCACACAACGGAACAAATACCTGCAATGGACTCTTATGCAGGGGACGCATCAGCATACTTCGAGTATGTACCTGATCAAGTTGGCGAATGGCAAGTTAAATTTGACTTCTTAGGAACTTACTTCCCCAACGCAACAACAGCAGGTGGCATGTTCGGAGGATCTGGATTCTACCTTTCAGCATACTATAAACCATCAACATCAGGCTGGATCAACTTTACAGTACAAGAAGACATGGTAATGTCCTTCCCACCAGCACCATTACCAACTGACTACTGGACAAGACCAGTATCACCAGAAAACAGAGACTGGTGGTCAATACTTGGAAACTATCCAACAACAGGCATCATCGGCGGCGGTTCATTCTGGCCAGAAGATACAAACGTCTACATGAGCAACTACGAATATGTACCATACACTCTAGGACCTGAAAGTGCACACGTAATGTGGAAAGAACCCTTCGCAATAGCTGGTCTCATAGGAGGAGAAGCAGGGCAAGCATCAACAACAGTCGGTGGATTAACTGGCGCAGGTTATCCAACACTAATCTATAGTGGACGATGCTATGAAGCATACTCAAAACCTGGAACTGGAAATTCAGCACAAATGTACTGGAAATGCTATGACTTACGCACAGGTGAACTTTACTGGGATCAACCCGCATCAACATATACATACTTATTCTGGGGCTTCTTCCAAATGACAAGCGCTTTAGTGCCAACCTTCATTGAATATGCAGCTCAAGGATACGAAGTAGCCGGTGCAACAGCACGAGCAGGAGTAAATGTGTATCTAGATACAATTACATCTGGGTCTGGCAGTACTTCGGGTAGAATATACAAGTGGGACCCATACACTGGCGCTATAGTTACAAACATAACAGGACCATCAAGTGACATGTCTGGTCACACATTATATGGTTATCCATACGTTCTAAGCGTACAGACTCTATCACCTGGAAACTACCGATTGATCAAATGGACAATCGAAAACAATGCTGGACAATGGACATCTAGCGGTGGAGGAAACGTTGCAACAGTTGACAATTTTCCAGCGCGCATTGTGAGTAACATTACTTGGCCTTGGAGTAGTTTAGGAACAGTTCAAGATTTTGAATCGATGGTCGCTGTAAGTGTCGGTTCAATTAGTTCAAACGGCACACAAGGAGTAGCAGTTGGTCAAACGCTTCAAGCTGCAGACTTGTTAACTGGACAAATACTATGGAATGCAGCAACCGATACCTCAACTGGTCTTGAAACATTCTTTAGCACTTCAGACGCAGTTGCAGATCACGGAAAATTCGCTTGCCGCATGCAGGATGGACCGATAAGATGCTGGAATCTAAGAACTGGTGCAATTGAATGGGAAAGCGAAATATCCGAGTGGCCTTGGGGAGTCTTCGGTGCTTACGATGTACAATCAGCGTATGGACTTTACTTTACTGAAGACTATGCTGGAGTTCACGCTATTAACTGGACAAACGGCAATATAGAATGGTCATTTAGCGCACCCTCAGCACCATTTGAGACGCCATATAATGGTGAACATGCTTGGCATAGCTCCGCAAAAATTGCTGATGGAAAATACTATACTTTTACATGTGAGCACACTCCAACTCAACCCTTAACCAGAGGCTGGAAACTCTACTGTATGGATGCTTACACTGGAGAGAACATTTGGAATATTTCTTGCGGTCAAGGTATAGCTGGCTCACGTGAATTCCAAGGTGGAATTGCTGATGGCTACTTAGTAATGACCAATGAATATGATGGAAACCTCTATGTTTATGGCAAAGGGAAAAGCTCCACAAGTATTACCGCTCCACAGACAGGTATCTCATTGGGCAGCACCATAATGTTGACCGGTAAAGTTCTAGATCAATCTCCAGGTTCACCTAATACACCCGCTATATCTGACGATTGGATGGGTCAATGGATGGAATACATCCATCAAGGTCGCCCAATGCCAATTGATGCAACCGGTGTCTCTGTTTCTCTTGACGCTGTTGATCCTAATGGTAACTCCGTTCACATTGGCGATGCAGTCAGTGATATTAGTGGTACGTTCAGTTTCATATGGACACCTGAAATTTCAGGGCAATACCAAATCATGGCTACTTTTATGGGATCAGCATCTTATGGCAGCTCATACGATACCGTAGGTGTAGCAGTAGTTAACGCCCCTGAAGCTTCAGCAACACCAACTGCAACGGCAGACGTAACACAAGCACCTATCTCAGCTTTTGATATAGTCATTTTAATTGCCGTCATAGTTGCAATCCTGATAGGAATAATTAACCTGCGAAAACACTAAATCAAAAAACCCTTTTTCTTTTTTTTAATTGTTCTTCTTAAGCGTTCTTTTTAACTTATGTGCTTGGATTCCAGAGTAAAAATATAATACAAAAAGAGCTGAGGATACAAAGAGAATAAGTATAATTGAGCTCCTGTAGGGGTAAACTTGTGAATCAGAACCCTCTAAAGAGTTATTATAGGTGTAAGCCCAAAAACACATCAATAGTGAAATGAAAAGTCCTAGAAAAGCGATGTATTTGATTACTTCCCAGCCATTCATTTAGTATACGCTCGTTAATTTGTTGCCATACTTTACTTTGTTTCACAAAAAAGAAAAAAGGGTTAAGATTCGGGTACTTTCCCTTTTTTAGAAGTATTTCTTGGTTGCGAAAGCAGCGATTGTTGGCCCAATTACTATTGCTACAGCTATAATTGCGGCACCTTGAGCAATGTCTCCAGTTATTCCAAACACGCTTATCCCCCAGTTCGCAATGCCTAAAGCTAAAGCACTGAAAATTAGAGCAATTACAAGTCCGATGAAGCTTATGATTAATTCTTTTATTACTTGCCCAGCTTTTTCTGCCATTTTTTCTTCCCAGACTTTGTTTTTAATCTAGTTATATTTATAATTTTGCACAGCTGTTTGATTCGCAATGAAATAATGAATGGTTATTATGGTTTTTCAAAGTGTGTGATAACTCAATGAAAAAGCTTAAAAATTAAATGCTAGAATAATACAAAAACGTGATTATGAATGGCAGATCCAGTTTTTGAATGGTATAAGGATGCTAAAGGAAAATTTAGATTCCGCTTGAAAGCAGCGAACGGTGAAATCATTGCGGTCAGTGAAGCTTATGCTTCAAAAGATTCATGCGCCAATGGAATTGAATCCGTAAAGAAGAACGCAGCAATTGCTAAAGTAGTTGAAGTTAAAGAAAAAGCAAAATAAATTATTTAGTAAAAGTGGAGGCACTCATCGCCTTCTTTATTTTTTTACAATTAATTTAAAAAAAAGAAAAAAAGAGTTTTAATTAAATTATCAGTTACCTTTTAACTACAAAAGCAATTTTTACTAATGCACGATATTCTACAATCTTGTTATTTTCGACTTTAGCTGTACATTTCTTTACATGAACGGACTTAATACCCTTAATTGTTTTAGCTGCTTCATCAAGAGCATCCTTTGCTGCGTCTTCCCAATTTTTCGGAGAACTGCCCACTAACTCAATAATTTTAACAACAACCAATTTTTTCACCTATATATAATAGGTGTTTAATAGTTTTAAATTTTTTTACAGATTAATGATAATCTTTATTTTTAAATTGAAAGTGATGATTTGTGAATCATTAATTAAAGAAAAATAAAAGAATTATCCTCTATTCGATAATACATTAATGTAATCTGCTGTGTCAGCGCACATATCTGCCGCTTGCTCAAGAAATTCAATTAAATCATCAAAAATTATTATAGCTCCCTTATTCATTCCTGTGCCATATTTTACGAATAAGCTTTTAGTCTTAAGATATTCTGTATCAATTATGTGCTCTATGTCTTCAACCAATTTGGCATCATTAATTGCTTCCATGGTATTGGATGTAATTTTTTCCACTCCATTTTTTAATACGTTAACCATGTCAGCAAGTTTTACAGTCATTAAAACGGCTTTATCACATAATTCTTTGGGAATATCTGCTTCATACAACATTTCAAGACATCTAGCAACATCTTTTGTATAATCAGCCAAAGTATCTGCACGTTTAACAAGATGTAAAAGGTCATCTCGATAGTCCGCAAGAAGAGCTGCTCCTGTTGATAACTCCATGAAAACTTGGGTTCTAAGCTGATCAACTCCTCCCTCGGTTTCATACAAGTTTGCAATGTATTTTTTTGTTTGCTCTATGTTTTTCTCGGAAAAACTTTTGGTTGCTTTTTGAAGCCAAATTACAGTTTCAAAAGCTTTTGTAATTTGGGCGTGAGCAAGATCAAGTCCCTTTGTTTTTCGTCGTTGTACAAACCAATCATGACTTTCTGCCATAGGTTTTGGCTCCTGTTTAGTATAGCATTAATTCCGTTATAACCGTATTGCCCCAGAATCCTCAACACTTTAAATTAATCTAAACAATAATTGCTGGATTTATGCTTTACATCAACGAGAAACTGAAAATAATAAAATAACCATTAAACAAGAACGATTCAAGAAAGGTTTGCTGAGGCTTCTGTGAATTTAAGGAGAAAAGAAAATGCAAAACCCTCACAACTGCAATCTGGGTTAAGAGGATATTTTCTTTGAAGCCTTTTCAGCCCCTCCTTGAAGGATAAAGTTTTGAAGTGTTTTGGTGCAGAGGTAAACAGGAAGCGTTAAGCTCCCTGTTTGTTTTCGCTAGTTGCTCTGCTAACTTATTCTTGTCCAATTCCGCCTTTCCCTAACCTACACTTTGTTGTTGCACTGTTTCGCCTGATTACTTGCGAAGTTGCTCCAACTCTAAACGGTGACTTGCTGTTTTTCGGGGGGATGCAAGTTTTCTTGGGATCGGGTTTGCATTTTTACAGTTCATCGTTTTGAGGAGCTTCTTCCCGTGGCAACGGTTGCTTGTTCATCAGACAAATTGTTGCTTTCATTCAACCTCCGCGTTTACAAAACACAGTGCTTCAAAATGCTTATTAACAATTTTTCAATATTAGTCCCAAGAATTATCAGATTTTTACCCTAATTAATCCCAAAAGTAACAATCAATAAACTAGATTAATAATTACAGATGTTGTAACTGCATCTTTGAGAATTTTTTCGACCTTTTTAATCTATTTTTATTCATTATAGTCAATATTGCGGCAATATTTTATTAAAAAAGAATAAATTTCCATAACCGAAACATCAATATCTTAATTTGTCAATATTTAATTTAACCGGCTGAGAGGGTTATTATGTTAAAAATTATTTGCCCAGTTTGTAGCCGAGAATTCGCCGAGCATCAATATAAACAAAGCATGTTCTGCCCAGATTGCGGTAAATACCTACAACATATTCGCATCAGTAATCAGGTGGATGAACCCGATACTCTGGCTCAAAAGACATTAAAGCCTGAACAAGCCCAGGTTTTAAAGCTCTGGCCAGTCTACATTAAAAGTTCAATTGTTATCTCTCCTAGAAACAAGTTTCCAAGTGTGGAAGCATGGATCAGAAAACGAAAACAAGTCTATTCAATTTATAAAAATAAATTCTCTTATGATAATTTGGACAATATTGAACAGATTCGCAGAGATTTCTATAGTTGGCTTATTTTTAGAAATAATCTTTCATGGAGCTCATTGCAGTATACCGCTTCGAATGCTTTAGATAATCCTGAAAGATTAGCAAATCTTCTTTTGAAGTTGCAAGATGAAGATAAAACAATTGCCTCAAGGGTAAGATATGCCCTGCAAGGATCTGGTAGGATAAATGGGCTTGGTCACGGAATTATAACAGCTTTGCTGCATACTTTTAATAATGAAAGATATGGCGTTTGGAATAATAAGACCATTGGTACTTTAAAGAAACTTCATATGCCAATGGTTCCCAACGAGGATCCAGGGGAAACATACAAGCAAGTAAATAAAAAGTTAAATGCACTAGCAGAAGAATTACGCACGGACTTGACGACACTTGATGGCTTCATGTGGTATGTAAACAAAAATTATGAATTTCTTGATTATGAAAATCAACAAATAGACTCAAAGAGCAACAACTAACACTCTTTTAATCAACATCTTCAATTGATCGCTAAAAAAATATTACAGCATATCACTGAGAAGTAGTTTTGCTAAAAAGAAAACTTTGCTGTATACGAAAATTCTAATATAAAAAACATTTCTAAAAATTTCTGACCCCCTGTTAGATATACAACTTTTGAAAATTATACTAAAAGATTGTGGGAGGAGGAGCTTATTCTATGTTCTAACAGTATTCTTACTATTTTGTAAGGACTATTTCAATTATAGAAACCATTCTGGGCTTATTTTCGCCTTCTCTTGGTGGCATCTCTTCTGTTCCTATAGCAATTTTGCTTACCTTGACGTCTTTTAAGAAGCGATGTCTTGTTATTTCAGCTGCGTCAACGGCTGTACTTATTGCTTGTCCTCTGGCTTTCAAAGTTATTTCTTTAGTGTTGTTTGCTGATAGACCTGTAATTATCGCTAGAACATAATCCATAGGCATTTTTTTTCCGACAAAAATTATTCCTGATTTTTCCGACATTTTATTTTCTCCATTTCCTTTAAAAAGCTGCTGCTCTTTACTGCGCAACCTTACTTATAAGTACGAAGGATGCTTTTTTAGTATTCATTTTTTTCTGATTTATCGCTGCTAACTTAGCTGCTCTTACATATCAAAAAAGGCTTAAGGATTCTTTTTTATCAATTCTGATTTATGAAGCACATGCACTCTTATGTCTGCCTTTCTTATATTTTCCCATGCCGCAATCAAGGCACTTAACTACATTTTCATCTTCTTCAAGTCGAAAGCCGCCACAAAAAGAACATTGTGGACGTAAAATGTTATTCAATTTTTTTCACAGTTGTTTAATCACTTCATCAAAGAAGAACATTGCTGTTTTCAACGCTTAAATTTCTCCCTTTTTTGTGGCAACTTTTTCTGTATTATGGAAAGACAGAAATCCAGCTTTACATATATTATACTAGGAGAAATTTTTGTGAATAAAGGTAGATTTTTTGATTCGCCTAATTGTGTGGGTTGCATCTATAAAGGAGATAGTTACTGTTGGGGGCAATGTTCTCTTAACATTTGGAAAAGAGCCAGAGAATACTAACGCATCTTGGAATACTTCTAGCTTGTTTTGTCTTCCAATCTGACAGGTTCAATCAGTCGATAGCAGAAGCTATTAAGCTTAAAGGTCAATTAATGAAGAAAAAAATACGCTATTAAGATTAATTGAATTAATACAAAGAAAGGCACCAATAGGAATTTAATTTTACGTGTTTTATGCCTAAACAGTAACATTCCTGCCCAAGCTCCAAATGGTCCAAAAAAAGCAATAAGCAAAAGCCTTGATTCAGGAATTCTCCAGCCTCTTCTTTTGCTTTGAAGCTTATCTGCTCCAAAAAAAGCTATAGAGATAATATTTACTGTAAACAAGAAAATTTGCAGAAAGAATGTTTCAATCATAACTTTCACGTTATTTCAGTAACTGAGGGAAGTACAAAGTTGTTGAATTACATATTTCTTCCTTTTTTATTAAAAGCAAGCGATCACATATCAATTAGTTAACCGGCTATTTCTTGTCCTTACTTCTAAATGATAAAATGGCAAGAATAAAATTACCTGCAAGAGCGATCCAATAAAGAATAAAAGAGTAATTTAAAATTGGAACATAAGTTCCATCGACTGTTGCGCTTCCGTTAACTATGATTTGTGGAATTATAGCTATTTGAAGAGACCAAACATTAGCAGTAACAAAATAGAATGGTTAAGTTTGCAGTCCGAACCATTCTAAGTTATTCTACACTTTTTTCGGTTTGAGAACCACTTTAATTCCACCTGTACCTTCTGCGGCTAATAATAAACTAATAACGCTTCCTGATTTGATTGTTCCTCCAATTGAGAGTTCAATCGAGTCCACCTTGTAAGATTTGAACCACTTAAGCAATTCGTCAACCTTAACAGCAGCAGCCTCTAATGTTTTAGGCAACCCCATCGCTTCCATCATACGAGTATCAATCTGTTTTCCAAAAACTAGCATAACCTCCTCTTTCTCAAGTGTTACATCACTTCCTTTTTTTGGTATTATCTCTCCTTTCTTTGTCGTTTTCTCACCTCCTATAGTTGAAATTCAATGTCCAACTTAGCTACCCTTTAGACATTGTTGTACTTTGAGCTAATCGCAAGTAGGTGACTTAACTCTTGATTATTCCCGCTTTTTTTTTATCTTTGATGATTTGCGAACTTGAATCATTGTCTGCGAATATTTGTGCCAGATAATTTCTCCCTAAACGATCATCTAAGGTAGGCGTTTACAAGCCAAGTGAAATATCTGAATAACTATTGATTTCTTTCATCTGAGAAACCGCCTCAGGTCCCTGTATAAAAGTATCGTAGTCATGCAATTTTCCAAAATCTAATCCTGTTAGGTCTTCAACTTCTTTAATTGAAACTTGATATTGATGTACAATTACGTCTCCAGCCCGTTCAGGTAACTCATTAATTAGTGGTCTTTGATCAGCCAGCAAAGCCGTTGCCATTAATTTTCCGTTATCAACCCTTACCACGATTTTCCAGAATCGCATTGGAACATTAACAAATCTGTATTTTGGGTCTTGTTCTGTAAATATAGGACCTGTAAAAACAGTAATTCTTTCACGATCTGCTTTTGCTTTATCTAGCACATAATTCTCAATACCTTGCCAATATTTACTGCTCTCGTTAAAATTCATTTGTTGTGGTGCGCAATTTGTAAAATGGAAAGTGTCTGCGTTTGCTCTTCTTGCACGAGTTCTAGTTCCCCACGATGGGTCTTGTCTACGTACCAGGTGTCCTCTATCAAAGACTCTGTTTGGCAATTGACGTTCATAAAGGTCTTGGTTACATTGTGCTTCTGCAGGTATCCTTGGATCTTTAAACCATTTTTCAGTTGCTTCAGGTTCATTGGATTCGCCAGTTGCCCGATTTATATTAATCCATGTCGAGCCGTCGATATTTACTGCTGTAAAGAAGGCTATTCTTCTTTCAGCGTTCATTGTAATGCTGAAATGCTGATATTTGAGTTCGAAAGGATTTACTGATTCATTATCAATAAAGGCTGCTTGTTTTTTCTGGACTTCGTTAAGGTTTGGCAATGGTACAGGTTGATCTGGCAGGAAATTTGGATTATAACCATTGCGGTTCTCATATTCTGGATCGATTCGGACTGCTTCACTAAGATCTATGAGGTCCTCATGTACAGGAATAGTTGAAATATTATTCTTGAGCCTGATTGAAATTTCCAATGGAACTATCCATTTTGCAGTTTGTTCCTCTGATATTGAAGACTTTTCGTCGTATTTCTTAATAACGGTTTTATTTTCAGGCAATTCATTTTTTTCCTTGATGTTAGCAATCATGCTTGGTTGGCTAAAATTACATTTTAACGCTTCATTTAATAAAATCTTTTTTTCAGCAGATAATTGATCCAACTTTGACTTAAGATCATTGACTACTGCGCTTATTCGAATGCCTTCATTCACATCTTTTCTTTCTGCTTGACCATTAATTGGGTTTGCATATTCTGTTGGTCCTCCCCAATGATGGAGTGCTATTGCCTCCCATTGATCATTGAAAACAGGTGATCCTGAAGATCCATTTTGTGTATCTGATAGGTAATGAACAACGTCTTGGTTTCGAGCTACCAACTGGTTTTCACGAAGCACCACTTGCTTGAAACCGCCT
>CAZXGX010000069.1:0-10916 GCA_964640475.1 uncultured Candidatus Bathyarchaeia archaeon | reverse complement strand
ATTGAAACTTTTCTAATCAATTAATTGTTGGGAAAAGTTTTTGGTGCCACAACAACTTCCAAGGCTTTACGCAATAAGTTACTTTTTTTGTTTCAGAGTCTGTTTTCGCTTGCTTGCTGGTTGTGCAAGTTGTGACAAGTAAATCAGCTCTGCACACGTGTGAGATCTGTTGTTTTAGTTAAAGGCAAATGCTGAAGGGCAAATTTTGTTTAGGACACATATGTTACATTTTGGTTTTCTTGCTATGCATACTTGTCGTCCATGAAAAATCAGCAGATCAGTTGTTTTCATCCATGCCTCTTTATGGATAATCTTCATGAGTTCTTCTTCTATCTTTTCAGGGTTATCTGTGTCAGCTAAACCAAGACGTTGAGAAAGTCTTCGTACATGAGTGTCCACTGCGATGCCTTCAACTATTCCAAAAGCATTATACAGCACAATGTTGGCGGTTTTTCGTGCCACCCCTGGAAGTTCTATAAGTTCAGACATTGTTTTAGGAACTTGCGAATGAAATTTTGAGACCAATAGCTGGCAGCATTTCTGCAAATTTCTTGCTTTGTTATGGTAAAAACCTGTTGAATGAATATCCTGCTCTAACTCTTTTATGTCAACGGTTGCATAGTCTTCTGGTGTTTTGTATTTTTTGAATAATGTTTTAGTCACGATGTTAACTCTTTCATCGGTGGTTTGGGCGGAGAGAATGGTGGCGATTAAAATTTCTAATGGATTATTGTAGTTTAGGGCTGTTTTCGCGTTTGGGTACAGTTTTTCTAATTGTTCAATAATTTTTAGTACTCTTTCTTGAGGTTTAAGGTGGATTTGGGGGCTTTTCAACAAGGGATCTCCTGAAAACTGCTTGTTTAATCTATTATTTGGTTGAGGAATAAAGATTTTTAGGATTAATGAAAACGTCATAATGTTTAACGTTTGTATTATGTTTTGGTCTTTAAAGCTTTAATTTGTGCACTTCAAAGCTTGATTTAACTTAGAAATGTTTATATCAACAGTGAATAATTGCTCATACGTTTAAAATGGTTGTTGTGTGAGAATGACTAATCCGACAAGAATTACAGTAGCTTTCGATAAACAAACCGCTGAATTACTAGAAAAAATAAGCACAGACGCTGCCGTTTCCCAAAGCGAAGTAATGAGGCACGCTTTAAAATTCTATAGTGAAAACAAAGAATTAGAAAATCCAGCTTCAAAACAGAAAATTCACTCTTACATAGACATGTTGCTTACCGGAGAACACATAATCTTAGATGTAGACCATTGGCTAATGTTCCTGCGTTTAATTGCTTCTTCACCAGAAAAAGATCTCTTCTGGAACGAACATAAGAAAGTTGCACGGGCACACTGGGAACAACTCAAGGGTAAAATTCACTCAACGGATGATATGCTGCTAAGACTTGAAGCATGCAACTTTTACCGTTTAACCAAAAATGCTCCAAATGATTTCACACTTGTTCTTGCCTCTGAGGTTTCAAAAGATTTTATTAGAATTTTCCTTGAGGAATATTTTTCGGCTATGGGGGTTAAGGTTGAGATAAAAGAGAACTTGACAAAACTAAGAGTTATAGTCAAATCCAACTCAAAGCTATAGCTGTAAAGAAAAACAAAAGTTGATTAGGCTTTTAACAAGAAAACTTTTAACACACTCATCATTTAACCTGTATTCTCAGGTGAATAATATGACGCTTAAACTGTTAGTAGACGGAAAAGAAATCCCACTAAATGAATTTACTGAAGCTATTCTTACAGGAACCATAACAGGTGCAGTAACAACCCTGCATGGAATAAACGAGGATTGGAAAAAAATAGAAATAACAATTAAACGCTAACTAGTCAACTGGTCAACGTTAATTTCTTCAAATATTTCCTGTTTCGCCTTGCAAATAGGACAAATGTACGGCGGGTCCTCTCTGTATACAACATAACCACATTGTTTGCAGTACCAGAGCCTCTTTTTAACCTCGTCTTTGACAGTTTCTTTTAAAATTTGAGTTGTTGGCGTTTTCTCATGTATTTCCTGGACACTTGTTGAAAGTGGTTTTGCTGTTGCAGCTTGAGTCGTATAAGCTCTGTTTTGTTTTTCTATTGGTCTGCGTTCAGGTACCTCAGGAAGGTTTTTGCTTTCGTAAACTGTCTTGTTAACGTATAGTCGGCAGTAGCATGAGCCATATTGAGCTATGTCTGGGTCTCGGTAGTCGCAGGGACAAATTATGTCTCTGTCAAACTCAAATTTGCCTGATGCCAAACGGCAGGGACATAAGGGGTAACCATAACGATCCTCGTTAACTTTGAGGCCTTCAAAAAAAGCTTGAAGCAAATCAGGATCTGGTATTAGAAAGTAACCGTAGGTTTTTGCATCTGCTTCCGCTCTTTGACGCACCTGCTCTATAGTGGTCAAAAGCCTAAAGCCTCTTTGAGTTTGTCTTTTCTAAAACCAGAAATAACGATTTTGTCATCAATAATTGTGGTAGGATAACTTAGCGCTCCGCCTTTGTCTATAATTATTTGACGCGCTTTTTCTTTATCGTCTTCTTCAAGCAAATCAACATCCACAAATTCATATTGAACTCCGTTATCGACTAGAAACTGTTTGGTTAGTTTACACCAAACACAAGTGCTGAGAGCAAATATTGTGACTTTATGATCTGTCTTTTTGCCAGATACTTTTGAAAATTGCATAAAATTCACATTAACCACTTTACTTCTATACAATATAACTGTTTAGAAAGTGTTTGTCGTCAAAATGTTAATTTTTGTTACAATGGTTGTAGATTTCCAAAAGCGTTCTGTACCACTTCAGATAAAGCTGGATGAATGTGCATGCCCTGCATTATAGGTTCAAATGTTCCCTGCCCTGACACCATAGCATTGACAATTTCCTGAATTAAAATAGCTGCTTCAGCCCCAATTATATGTGCCCCTAAAATTTTGCCTGTTTCTCGCTCCACAATCACTTTAACAAAACCGTTAGGTTCACCCATTGCAGCTCCCATAGCTGTCTCACGGTAAAGTGCTCTGCCAATTAGGACATTGTATTTTTGTGCTTTTGCCTCTGCTTCTTTTAAGCCAATAGATGCAATTTGTGGATGAGTAAAAACTGCGTGAGGAGTAGCTAGAAAATTCATAGCTGTTTTATGTTCATGATTAGCATTATGCCATACTACGCCAGCTTCAAAGTTAGCTGAATGTTTAAACATTATTTTCCCTATGGCGTCGCCTAATGCCCAAATTCCTTTTTTGTTAGTCTCTAAAAAGTCGTTAACCACAATGTAGCCACGTTGATCCAGTTTGACGCCGGTTTTTTCAGGCTTAAGGATATCCGCGTTTGAACGTCGACCTGCAGCAATCATTAAAGCCTCTCCCCTAAATTCTTTAACAGTACCGTCAACGAGGCTTTTTGCAGAAAGGACTTTAACATCTCCTTCCTGCTTGACTTCCAAAGCCTCAAAATTTGTGTGAATTTCCATGCGTTTCTCAGCCTCTGTTTTTAGTAAATCGGAGACTTCTGGTTCCTCCTCAGGTAGCAATTTTGAATCGCGCTGAATAACTATTGTTTTTGTTCCGATACCTGAGAAGAAGTGTCCATACTCCATACCTATGTATCCTCCCCCAACTATTATGATGCTTTTAGGCTGGGTCTGTAGCTGCAGAACGCTATCGCTTGTGAGATAATTTATTGTT
The DNA here is from genome assembly GCA_964640475.1 of uncultured Candidatus Bathyarchaeia archaeon. GTDB lineage: Archaea > Thermoproteota > Bathyarchaeia > Bathyarchaeales > Bathycorpusculaceae > Bathycorpusculum. Next base: position 7,223 of record CAZXGX010000069.1, on the reverse strand, counting down.
TCTAAACCTTTGATTGGCGGAATCGCGGTTCTTGCGCCTGAGACTATGAAGATTTTTTTAGCTGATATTGTGTGAGTGCCAACCTGCATTGTGTAGTCTTTGATGAATTCGCCTGTTTCCTTAAACCAAGTTAAATTAGGTGTTTCTTCAACTGCCCTAGCTTGAATACCTACATCTACATCTACAAGCATATGCATTCGGTTCATTATGTTTTGGAAGTCCACTGAGTTTATTGTTGAATGAATACCAATGTTTTCTCCATCTTTAAGTGTCGCAATTACATCTGATGGATAAATCAGCATTTTTGAAGGCACACAACCGCGGTTTATGCAGGTTCCACCCATTTTTCCGCTTTCTACTAGTGCTACTTTTAAGCCTTGATTAACTGCTACTGAGGCAATAAGCATCCCTGATCCTGAACCGATAACTATTACATCAAACTGCTCAACCATAAATCCACAACAACCTTAAAGAGAGCTTGAAATGCCAAATAAACCTTTCAATGCTTACAGATTTTTGAGCAAGTTTTTTATCCGTTTCAGGTCTATATTGTTCAATGGGTGTTTGTTGATGGCAAAACAAATTAAGGCAGAGGCTAAAAAGAAAAAAGAAGCTTACTATAGCAAGACCGAAAAGAAAGCTAAAGAAGTCAAGAAAAAGTTAGCTTAAGAATTTAGGTTGACACCGCTGGTCAGTGATAGGGTTGAAGCTTTCAAGTTCCTCTTTCTTTAGTGGTAAGGCTATTCTTGAAACTAAACCATTAAGGCTGTAGGGTAATCGGATCAGACGCATTTCACCGCTAGAAACCCACTCGTCAATGTGAAATCCCATCTTTTTTACTTTACGCGCAAGTAAAAGTCTTTGTCGAGGTGTTAACTGATAGGCTTTTGCATCAAAAACATGGATGTGAAAGCCTCTGCCTGAATAAACAATTTGAAGGTTAGAGAAACTGTTCTGCAGTGTCTCAAATAAAGACTCGGCTTCATGCTTAACGATATCAAGTTCTAACTCACAGAAGCTTAAACCTTGATTCCGGTTCATCTTATCTGATAAGCTGCCATGGACTGGGCAAACAACGTTTTCAGGGTCCAAGTCAAAAGCGAGTTCCTGACCTGTTTTTTCCCATTGTTCATTGTAAACATTACGATCATAGTAGACAGCTTCAGGCAAGAAATCTAAAACCTGTTGTCTAACATCTACCAAGTTTTTGTATTCGTCGATTATTATGGTGGTTGCGGCGTCTTCACGGTATTTTTCAGGAAAAATCTGGGTGTGCCTACCTATTATTACCGCAAACTTCACTCTTCCCTGAAACACCTTGAACCATTCAGCTACCCTTTGAACGCTGAATTCATTGGTGTAAAACTCCCTCCTTTCCTCAAGAGTAGCATACCGCATGCCAGTAGGCAGATTATATCTAGCCATTTCAACCAAATACACTTAAAGTCTATACTGCTCAAAAACATTCTTACACCAAAAAGCCATTTTTTCGTGCTTCAGAAAAGCTAATATTTCTGGCAAACTGAATACATTAAAGGTGAAAATTTTTTGCCAATTGATCCTGATTTTCAGAAAAATCGTCAAATAGTCTCCCAACACAACGGACATAATGTTTGGGGCCCAGTTGAGCCTCCTAACAAACTCGGTATCCATGGAACAAACGTTGCCGTCGACTGGGATGTCTGTCTAGGTGATGGCGTCTGCGTTGATGTTTGCCCAATGTCACTTTATGATTGGGCAGAAACTCCTGGCAATAAGCTCTCTGAGAAGAAATCTGATCCTGCAAGGGAAAAGGATTGTATTCAATGCTTAGCTTGCGAAATGCAGTGTCCTACGCAGGCCATTAAGATAACTCCACCCTAAAACTTTCTTAGTGAATAAAAAAGAAAAGGAAGAATTTACTTACTTAACAAAATTTAGATTCTTGTTTATTTGATTCCAGTTAACGATGTTCCAGAATGCGTCAATGAATTTTGGGCGCTCATTCTTATAGTCAACGTAGTAGGCGTGCTCCCAAAGGTCTAAAGCCATCAAGATGTTGAAGGTTGGGTAAACGTTGACATTGTGCTTTTCGATTTGCATTATTAAAGGTCTTCCAATGCAAGGATGCATTGCTAATACTGCCCAACCTGAGCCTTCAACTGTGCTTGCAGCACTTGTGAATTCTTTTTTGAAACGGTCGAAACTTCCAAACTCTTTATTGATTAGGTCTGCTATTGCTCCGTTTGGTTGTCCACCACCGCCTTTTCCTGCTGGTGCCAAATTTTCCCAGAAAATAGAGTGCAAAAGGTGTCCACCGATATTGAAAGACAGTTCTTTTAAGGCTGCTTTTATGTCAACGTCAGCATTTGCTTGTCTTGCTTTGTCCAGTTTTTCAAAACCTGCATTTGCCGCGTTAACATAGGCTTGATGGTGCTTGTCATGATGAAGTTTTAATTGCTCCTCGGAAATGTAGGGTGCTAAGGCATTGTAATCGTATGGCAGTTTAGGTAAAGTGAAGGATCTAACTTTCTCCATAATTTTCACCAAAATGATACACCCTTCAAAAGTAAATTTAACTAAATATACTTTGCTTAATTATTCCACATTGTGTTTTATTTTTTTCTAAAGATTTGGTCTTTTCATGGTTAATTATCTTAAATGACTGCTATTTTAATCATAGAATTGCTGTAAAACCTTACTGAACCACCTTGATTTTTTAGCGGAAACATCAAATAAATGTGCTATTTTATGACTTGTTTGTAAAAATAGTCTAATTTTTACAATTTAATTGGCTAACGGTTAGTTTGCTTAAATAGGAAAGGTTTTTAGTTTAGTTATTATATGACTCTGTGCAAAGTGTAGAAGAGTAAAGTGAGGTTAACGTTATGTCTGTGTTTGCAGCACCCGGAGCATATGATCGTGCAATTACTGTTTTCTCTCCTGATGGCAGACTTTTCCAAGTCGAATACGCCATGGAACTAGTGAATCGTGGAGCCACCATTTTAGGCATCCAATGTGCAGAAGGCGTTGTTCTAGGTTCAGAAGAAAACATTGAAGTCCTTGAAGAAGCAGGCTACTCATGGAAAATCTTTAGAGTAGATGACCATATTGGAGCAGCAATTGTTGGTTTAAGTTCCGATGCAAGAATACTAATTGATCAAGCAAGAGTTTACGCTCAAAGCAATAAATTAACTTATGATGAACCCATTGATTCAGAGGTAGTAACCAAACGCATCTGCGACATACAACAAATGTACACGCAACATGCAGGTGTAAGACCTTTCGGAGTTTCCATAATATTCGGTGGAGTCGACAAGACTGGCTCACGAGTTTTCGGAACACACCCGAGTGGAACATATAGAGGTTACAAAGCTACAGCATTAGGCGCAGGAAGAGAAACCGTTCTTAACATACTTAAAGAAGAATACAAGGAAAACATTAGCTTAGAAGACACAACAAAGCTGGCAATAAAATGCTTAGTAAAAGCCTTAGAAGCAAGACAGCTCCCGCCAAGAATTAAAATTGCTGTAATTCCGACGTCAACAATGAAAATGGAAATGCTGACAGACGAAAAAATAGAGGCCTACACTAAAGAACTGGGTTCAAGTAAGTGACATTGTAATGAGTGAAAAGTTCACCGTTGCACGCTTAACAAAAGATAACGAACATTTTGAAATCCTAGTTAAACCACAAAAGGCACTTGATTACCGTAACGGCAAAATCTCTGGAATAACTGAGGTTCTAGCCGCTGAACTTATTTTTACTGATGCTAACAAGGGTACGAAAGTTTCTGAAGAAACAATGAAAAAAGCTTTCAAATCAATTGATCCCTTAAAAATTGCGGATGAGATTCTAAAGAAGGGCACTTTGCAGTTAACAACCGACCAGCGAAGAAGGATGGTTGAAGACAAAAGAAAGCAGGTTATTGATTTTATCTCTCGCCAAGCAGTTGATCCTAAAACCAATTTGCCACATCCACCTGCACGTATTGAAAACGCTATGGAACAAATTCGCTACCCAATTGACCCATACAAGTCAGTGGACGAGCAAGCTAAAGATATAGTGAAGCTACTTAGACCAATTTTACCACTTAAGGTTGAGCAAGTAGTTGTCGCGTTAAGAGTGCCTTCCCAATACGCTTCGCGAGCTTATGGCACTATTAAATCGTTTGGTACTATCAAACGTGAAGAGTGGCGTTCAGATGGTTCGTGGTATGGGGAAATCGAAATGCCTGCTGGTGTTTATGCTTCGGTGTTAAACAAACTTGGCGATGTGACTAAAGGAAGTGGAGAAGCAAAAATAATCTCTTAAAATATGGATAAAGGTGATATTATGCCAACATTCTTTGAAAAAAAACAGCTTGTTACGCCTGGAGAATTGCTCGCTGAAGGCGACTATCTGCCTGGCGAAAATACATATATGGAACAAAATAAAATCTTCGCTCAACGAATTGGGCTTGTAGATAGCGACAATAAGAAAGTTAACGTTGTTGCCTTAAGGGCTTTTTACGTGCCAAAAGTAGGGGACATAGTTATTGGAACCGTTATTGAAGTCGGATTTAACGGTTGGACAGTTGATGTTAAATCTCCCTATACAGCACTCCTCAGAGCATCTGACGTTTTAAGCAGACCTTTCAAACCACAAAATGATGAGCTATCTCAAGTTCTAAACGCCGGAGATTTAATTGTTGCGAAAATCGCCTCGTATGATCGAGCACATGATCCGCAACTAACCGTTGGAGAACCAGGATTAGGAAAAATTACACGTGGACAAATACTTCATGTGGTTCCAACGAAGATTCCAAGAGTAATCGGTAGAAAAGGCTCAATGATTTCCATGATAAAACAGGAAACCAACTGCCAAATCATCCTTGGACTCAACGGTGTAATTTTGGTCACTGGAAAAACTCCAGAAGACGAGGAACTCGCCATAACGGCGATTAGAAAAATCGAACAGGAATCCCACACAAGCGGTCTAACAGATCGTATCACACAGTTACTTAAAGAAAATAAAGTAAAAGTGGAGGAACACAAGAATGAATGAAAAACCCGATAAATTAATTGATAAAAAAGGTATCAGATTGGACGGTCGCAAAGCTGACGAACTTCGGTCAGTTAAACTCCAAGTCGGCGTCCTACCAAACGCTGATGGATCAGCATACATTGAACATGGAAAAAACAAGATTTTAGCCGGAGCATTTGGCCCAAGAGAAATGCATCCTAAACACTTAGCCCAAGCAGACCGTATGGTTCTCAGATGCCGCTATCACATGGCACCATTCTCAGTCCAAGAAAGAAAATCTCCTGCACCCTCAAGAAGAGAAGTAGAGCTCTCAAAAGTAATCCGTGAATCACTTGAACCAGCATTGTTCCTGGACCTTTATCCAAGAACAGGCATAGATGTGTTCATTGAAGTTTTGCAGGCTGACGGTGGAACAAGATGCGCAAGTATCACTGCTGCAGCCCTTGCAATTGCTGATGCTGGAGTTCCTATGCGTGATTTAGTTGTTGCTTGTGCAGCAGGCAAAGTTGATGACACAGTAGTTCTTGATTTGTATGATGCAGAAGACAAATTAGGCGCTGCGGATGTTCCAGTTGCTTACATGCCAGCGTTAAATGCGATTACTCTGCTTCAGATGGATGGCCTTCTTTCTTCAGAAGAATTTGAGAAAGCAGTTGATATGGCTATGACTGGATGTAAGAAGATCTATGAAATGCAGAAAGAAGCGTTAAAAACAAAATATATGGTTGTTAAGGAGGTAGAAGAGTAATGTCATCACTAGTTACAAGAGTTAGACTGAAGCAAATTGGTCAACAAATCGAAAAAGGCAAACGCACAGACGAGAGAGGCTTACTTGATTACCGAGACATTAAAGTTGAACAAGGTGTAATTGAGAAAGCTGAAGGATCTGCGCGAGTTTACCTTGGCAAAACTGAGGTTCTAGTTGGCGTTAAAGTTGAAACTGGAGAACCATTCCCTGACACACCAAACGATGGTGTGCAAACTGTAAATGCTGAACTTGTGCCTTTAGCTTCACCAAATTTTGAGCCAGGACCACCAGATGAAAGCAGTATCGAACTAGCAAGGATTGTTGATCGAGGAATACGTGAATCAAAAGCTATTGATACAGAAAAACTATGCATCGAAGCAGGCAAACAAGTCTTTGTTGTCTTCGTTGATGTGTACGTTCTGAATCATGATGGTAACTTGATTGATGCTTCCGCACTAGCCGCAATGTCTGCACTATTGAATACTAAAATGCCAAACTACGAAATTAAAGATGGCGAACTGAAAATAAAACAAGGCTACACACCATTACCAATGAAAAGCCACCCAATAACTGTCACAATCGGCAAAATCAATAACACTTTAATTGTTGACCCCGGTCTTGAAGAAGAACAAGTAATGGATTCAAGACTTACCATGGCAATCAACGACGAAGGCAAGATTTGTGCCATCCAGAAGGGTCTTTCAGGCTTTTTCACACCGCAACAGATTTTAGAAGCATCAAAGATTGCTCAGCAGAAAGCAGAAGAACTGCGCAAGAAACTCGATTGGTGAAAAAGTTGCCAAAAATGAAGAAAGTCGGTCCAACAAGAGGTTTAGGCGTTCGTTATGGTTCAACCGTTAGGAAACGCTATGTTAAAGTGATAACTGAACTAAAAAAGCCTCACAAATGCCCACAATGCGGTTTTGTTAAAGTACACCGCGTAAGTGTAGGCGTCTGGAAATGTGGCAAATGCAGCTATACCTATGCCGGTGGAGCTTATACTCCAGTAACAAAGTTGGGTGTTGTTGCACGTCGTTCAGCAAAAAGATTGCAAGTTGAAGAAGTCTCAAAAGCTGCTGTGCCAGCTGTTGAATCGGCAACACCTGAAGAAGAAATCGAGTAGATCTTCTTCTCTTTCTACAATTTTTAATTTCTTTTTTATCTTAGTTTATGCTTGTTTATTTATTTGAACCCTAAATAGCATGAGTAGTGAAAACTCAATGGCGACTAGAGCTAAGACAACTGTACAATTAAAATTCAATGATGAAAAACAGTTGGTCGCATTATTAGCAGCCTTGAAGCCTGAAGTCATTGCTCCTGTTACTCGACGCGCAAATGTCAACCTGCAAAAGAAGAATAACTTACTTATTTTGTCGGTTGATGCTGACGATACGGTTGCTTTGCGAGCGACCATGAATGCTTATCTGCGTTGGATAGCCTCAACTGTTAACGTGATTGAATTAATAGAGCA
>CAZXGX010000068.1:0-10974 GCA_964640475.1 uncultured Candidatus Bathyarchaeia archaeon | reverse complement strand
AGGCTGGTGTCATAATCCGTACTAGACGATGAGCCCATTTTGCCTTATTGCAACACAAAATTAAGGGCAGAGTAGTAAATACTTTGCGGGAACTTAAAATTAGTGGTTAAATAAGCGGTTTTCTACAACTTGATATAAAATAAAAAAGAAAGGAAAGGGATTTGTTTTGTGTTTTTGCTGTTGCTTATTTCTTTCGCAAGATTAACAAGCCAACTATTGCTACTGCAACAATTACTGCAATAACACCTGCAATGACGGTTGTTGTAACGTTGTTGTTTACTGCATCAAAGTTGACTGGTGTTGCTGTTGCTGATGCTGCTGGTGCTTCAACTACGCCTATTGCTGTCTCAGCATAAGAGCTACCATAAGCGTTGCTTCCCATGAATGTTGCCATGACAGTATATTTGCCTGCGTTTTCTGGTTGCCACATATAGCTGTATGTGCCACTCATGTCGCTTGTGACATCTGCGATGTGGATGTAGTTGCCGTTTGGATCAACAGCATCGATAGATACGGGTACACCGGTAATTGTTGCGTTGTGGTAGATTCCGTCGATTGGCATTTGTAAGTGTAGATAATCCATCCAGGTAGCCATGCTTTCGTCTGAAACACATGGTGTGTCCATTGATGCTGGAGCTTGGTCTAAAACTGAACCGGTTATGATAACGCTGCCGCCTTTAGTTATGGCTGTCTGTGGCCCTGAAACCGTGGTCTTGCTTGGACTTTTTCCTAGTGCATACATTGTGCCGTCATAGTTGCTTTGAGTAATTAGGTATCCGTCTGCTGATGGACCTGCATTCATTGCAGTTCCAGATATCTTCCAGTGGAGTTCACCTGTCAATGCGTCAAGGCACATTAGACCCCAGCCTCTTGTTGCTGGTTGAGTTGGAGTGTGTTCACTGTTTGCAACATAAACTAATCCACCTATGACACGGATGTTTTGTACTGTATATGTTGATGAACCGTTAGAGGTGTATGGTGTTTCAAATGGTGGAGCTGGATCAGCATAGTGCCAAACTACTTCGCCTGTGTTTTCGTCAATTGCCCATGTTCCTGTGTATCCGGTTGCATAGATCAAGTTTTCATATGCTGCTTCATCGTACATCCAGAATTCACCCCATGGCAAATCATCAATGTGGCATATCCATTTGTTAGCACCTGTTCTCAGGTCCCAAGCTTGGATGTAACCGCGTTCCATTTCAGCAATGTACAAGCCATGTCGGACCCAAGCATTTGTTGGTCGATAAGCTGAAGACATCTCGCTTACTGGTGAGGTGTAGTTCCACAGAACTTGGCCAGTTCTCAAATCAGTGGCGACTAATCCGTAACCATAGAAACCACCGAAGATGAATCTGTGTTGTTGTACGCTAATCATTGATTCGTAGTCGATTGCAGCGCCAATGTTGCCATAAGTGCTTGTTGTGTATAGTGTTCTGTAGCTTGTCGGTAGGAAGATACTTGTGTTGCTGACTATTCTTGATGCAAAGTTGGTTGATGTTCCTTGTGATGTCCAATTAATGAAATAGCCATTATATCCTGTGGTAACAGTGATGTTTACTGCTGGATTTGCAGTTGTGCTACTGATTGCTTGGAAGCTGTAATAGTTACCATTTTGGAAGAATACCTCTGCGTTGCCTCCTGTTCCCCATGTTGGTAATGTCATGTTAAGAGTTATGGCACCAGTGTATGGGTTAACTTTGTATAGCCTGTTTCCGCTAATTGTGCTCAGATCAACAACGTAGCCTGCGGCTTCACCTGCTCCGGGTACTGCTGTGTCACTACTTCTCCAATAGGCAATATGTGTTGGAGTTATGCCACCTGAAGCGATCGGAATTGCATAGTATACCTGACCAGTGCGTAAGTCATAGCTAACTGCACAGTTTGTGGGTACACCATTAATTGTCTCGAATCTTGTCTGATAGCATCTACCCATGTAAATCAGGTTTGGAATACCTGGGCTTGTAAGCATTGAGTATTGACCTGTTTCTCCGCCGATAATGCCTGACATTGCACCTACGCGTTTCCAGACTATGTGTGGAGTATCAACTGCTGGAATGAATGGACCATAATAGTTGTCATGCCATGCGTTTCCTGTAACACCGACAATGTTTCCGTAGCTCCATGGATAATTACCTGAAATAGCATTCCATTCTCTGTTGTTTGGCTGAACTGGTCTTGTCCAGTAGTCTGTTGGAAGATCGCTCATCCAGGGGATTGCGAAGTCATTTTGAACTGTCAAGTATTGTACTGTTGATTCTGCGGGTGTACAATATACTGATGGATTGTAAATTGCATTTACGAAGTCGCCTGTACGTGAAGTTGAGTATAGACCGTTACGATAATAGCCTGCTGGGAAGTATTCGCCTGCAAAGAAGAACTGGAACTGGTATGTACCGACCGTTTCGGGAGTATACTGGAACCAACTTGTGCCGTCAGCAACATAGGATTTTAGTTCTACTGTCTGTTTTGTTCCATCAGGTCTTGTTATTTCAACAGAGTATCCAGTCATGTATTTGCCTTCACCAGATGGGAAGGTAATCCACATGTTAACCAGCGCTGTTTGACCAATACCGATAACTGGAGGCGAAACACTCAGAAAAGCTAAGTCGCTGATTGTGAAGTCGGCTGTTTGTCCTGAAGGAATAGTTGTTGGTCCTTCGTAACCACCGCCTGGTGGTCCGCCGTGGGTGTCTACTTCTTGTGCTGTTGTAGTGGGTATTTGTATTAGAAGCATCGAAGCAAAAAGCGTTGCAATGAGAATAAGAGAAGCGATTGTAGATTTTTTATTTATTTTATTAAATAGGTTTTGCATTTTCTCTCCTTAACCTTTCACTTACCCTGTAAGTGATAGCTTAATACACAGCTTCCTTGACTTAATAAGCCTTACTAAATCAACAAAGTGTAAACAAAAAAAGCAAAAAAATACAAAAAATAAACATCCAAGAAAAATTTCTAAATATTAAGGCAACCAAAAAAAATATCCTGAATAAAATTTAAAGTAAATCCGCTCCCTCCAGCTAAAAAAGGAAAATAAATAATTTTTTTATGGATAAGAAATTTAAAAAAAGGATTTTATACGTTTGAGTTATACCGCATTAGCCATAGCCCTTTGTAGTGCGGCAATAACGTTTTGTTTACCCATAGCAAGCACATAAGGCCCCAAACGTGGTCCTTGAGGTGCACCCATCAAAATGGCATATAAAATTTTAAAGAAGGCACCAGGCTGTAAGCCATTACCCTTTGCAGCACTAAATATTGCATTTTGAATTTTATCAGGTTCATCTACCGCTTGCAGGCTTTGTAAAAGTTCGGTGATTGCTTTTTTGGCTTCATCACTAAGTGTTACAGTTGTTTCTTTGATTTCTTCAAAGTCTCGTGTCCAATTCAATGCATATTCAATGCGTTTTGCTAGTTCAGTATCAATAGCTTGACCTTTCTGCAGGTATCCGTAGCTTTGCAGTTTTTCAGCAACATAATCGTTTAAACATTCTTTGGGAGCCATCTTTACCAGAAAAGCCAGCAAATTGTAAGGCACATGAATGCTTAGTTTAGCTGGAGGATTCATTACCCAACAGTATAAATAAAGCCCCTTAAGGCGTGTGGATTCTTTTGGTCCAACCTGTTTTTTCCCAAAGTACACGTCTTCAAGTTCGTCAATCTCATTCATGTAAGCTGGAATGTCAGAAACGTCAAGAGTTCGGGTTCCAACAAACCGTTTAAGCATTAACAGCAGCAACGATTGCGGAGAACCATAGTTGAACCAAACCTGCGGAGTAAAAACGTTACCTGCTGACTTCGAAATTTTCTTTCCACCCTTATCAAGAAACATTTCATATCTTGCGTGACTAGGCGGCTCAAACTCGAGCACCTCACGGCAAATGCGGTCGTTAATGCGAACTGAATCAGCGATGTCTTTGCCATAAGCTTCAAAGCGGATGTCAAGTGCTTTCCAGCGTGCGGCAAATTCGCTTTTCCATGTAAGCTTGCCTTCGCCTTTCTTTATGTCAGCTTCGCCTTCATGTCCACAGCCAGCGATAAGTTTGCCTCTGATTTCTAAGCCTTCACACTTGTATGTTACTTTGTCTGTTTTAGGATCAAATTTGTAAGCACGTGTAGTATATAGGTGCCCGCATTTTTCGCAGACAGCAAAATAGGGTAAAACCTCAGTGTATGTTTCCTGGCCTACTTCTTCTTTAACAATTTCTCCAACTTTTTTAGCGTTGGTAAGTAGAGTTCGTATTTCGTTAAGAAGCAGACCTTTTTTGTAGACTTCGTTTGCAGAATAATACTTGTATTGTATACCGCATTTGTCTAATGCTTCAAGCAGTAGAGAACTCATATGTTTGCCATAGCTTTCATGGCAACCAAACGGGTCAGGTATAGTTGATACTGAGTAACCAAGGTATTTTTCCATGTCCTCAGATAAGCCAGCGGGAACTTTACGCAAACCATCCTTATCATCACAGTAGGCGACAAGTTCAGAATTGTAATCTAACCCTTTTAGGGCAAGTGCAACAGCGTAAGATCGGGCAGCATCACCTAAGCTACCAATATGTGGAAAACCTGAAGCGCCAAGACCCATTTCAGTTCTAATGAGACTTGTATTACGGCCCAGTTGCTTTTCACGTTCAATTACTTTCTGAGCCATCATGTCATACCATGTTCCATGGCCAATGGTAGTTGTGGTTGTTTCTTCACTCATTATGCTGCCTTCTGTCACATTGACTATACAATGAGATAAAAAAATGTTTATCACAAAATAGCTCAGGATTAAGCAGTCTACTCAAAATTTCAGAAATAGAAGCCCCTGTTGCTCGATGCAAAAACATTATTATTTATGACTCCCCAAAGAGATATTGGTTGATTCAAATGAGTGAACCTAATAGGCGTTTGCCCCCAAACGTTCCACGGAGTAGCAGCCCAATAATGGTTGTTAGAAGAGATGGACGTGTTGAACCGTTCAACCGTGCAAAAATGATTGAGAGCATGCGAAACGCGGGAGCAACTCCGCAACAAGCGAATATAGCTACAAATAGAGTGGCAACACGTTTGGCACCTGGAACGACAGTTCAGTCAAATGAAGTTTCAAGAATGGTTACACAATCATTATCACAAGTAAATCCAACTGCGTCTAAACATTATGCAACAACAAACGAACAAAAAACAGCCTACACACAGCGAGTAAACAGCCTTTCTTATGAAATTTCAGGCGTCAACCAACAGGTTAATAGTTTAACAGGAAGAGTTGAAAACTTAAATAATAAAATTCAAAGTCTCCCAGGGCGCATTTCCAAAATACGCCAAGGCAAATATCGATTCCTAACACATTTAGAGACTGATCAAGTAGCTGTTTCTCAAGAATGGAGTACAATTAGCCCGGGGCTTCGATCGACCGCTAACATGAAGGGTGAAAATGTTCGTCAACAAGCGCAAATACTTCAACAAAGACTCTCATCAAAAGCAGGAATGGGTGACTACAACGTTGCCAATCTACAAGATATCGAAGCTGGATTACCACAATTACGTTCAAGCCTCTCAGAAATGCACAATGCTATTGACACATCAATATCACCTACCGAGCAAAAGTTTGATAACTTAAATCAAGAGCTTGCACAGGTTGAAAACACCTTATCAATAATGCAGGGAGCCTCTTTTCCGTGGGAAGAAGATGAAACCCCTGTCGCCGCAATTAAAGCTAAAGAATTAAACAATGATCAAGAAGGATTCCTTACACTAACAAATCTTAAATTTGTTTTTGAACATCAAAAAGAGATTGTCCTAAAGAAAACATTGTTTATTGTTACTGAAAAAAAGGTTGTAAGAGAAGTTAAAGTTCAAAAACCAATTGGAATGGTTACAGATCTAACTAAAGGAAAAGTCGGCTTTTTCAAAGGAACAGGGTTATACATCAAATTTGCCTCAGAAAGCGGAATTCCTGAAATGAAATTTGACACATCAAGTCAGGATGCAGAATGGGTAACCAAGAATTACAACTACATTATCTCAGGTGAAGCAGAGAAAGATCTTGCAGCTACAACTCCAGCAACCGCAAACAAGATAGAAAAAGAGTCAATGCAACTTGTTACATGCAAGATTTGTGGTGCACCCTACACTGAAAAGATCTATCGAGGACAGACATCTGTTAACTGCAAATACTGCGGGGCAGCGATTTCAATCCAATAGTTGGAGTCTAATAATACCTCTTAATACTTTTATTTCATCTTTTTAGATCACGTCATAACTATCAAACAACCATACATACACAACTGGGCGTGTGCTAAATGCGACAAGTTTTTTAAGTAAAAAAACTGCTTTAATGCCAGTGGTCAATATGTCATTCCTAGATAAAGCAAAGAAAAAACTTGGAGATTTAACCGGTTCAGGGAAAGATTCGGAAGCTGAAGCAGATCCAGCTACAAAAAGCACTATTGATCAGGTTAAAGACAAACAAGGAATACTATCTAAAATCCAAAACTTTGTAACAATGGGATATGGAACCAAAGAAGACCTAAGAGAACTAGACAAGAAACTTAGAGACTTCTATTATGCTGATTTTAAAACAATGCGGCACCGATGGGAAGAAATCGCCCTAGCAGCCCTTAAAGCAAGAGTAAGCAACAAAGATGACTACAAGAAAGTCATTCAAGTAATGGATAGAGTTGCTGAAAAAATTAACAGGGCAGACTATGGTTACGCAGGACTGATGGATCGTAAGGGGCATATAAGAGAAGACGAGCTCGCAAAGAGTTTTAACTATGATAAAGCCATGGGAGAGCAAATTAGCGGTCTAAAGAATTCTACCGAAGAAATATACGGGTTAGTAGAAGCTGAAAAGTGGCCTGAAATTTCGCCAAAAGTTCGTACTATGAAACTAATGCTTTTAGATACTGAAGAGAAATGGGATGGAAGAGAGAAAGAATTTAGACCCTTGGAGGTTCAATAAATTTGCCGTTAATAGAGAAAATTTCGTGGGAAACAGCTGGAACAGAAGATATTGCATATCGATTCCCCAAAACTAACATAAAATATGGAAGCCAAGTCGTCGTTAAAGAAAACCAATGGGGCGTCTTCTTTAGGGACGGAAAAGCATACGATGTTTTTGGACCTGGAAGACACACAATTACAAGCAACAACATACCGTTACTTAACGATGCACTTAAGACGTTAGGAATACTCGACAACGTTTTTGAATGCGAAGTAATTTTTGTCAGCAACAGCCAGTTTAAATCCAACTTTGGCGGAAGCGCTTACTCTGCACCAAGCGGCGACATAAAATATCAAGCTGAAATTGGATTCTACGGATACACTCTATACAAAGTAGAGGAACCCAAACTCTTCGTCACCGAATTCTTCGGGAACAGAAACGTTAGCAATTCAACAGAGATTGCTAATTACATAAGAGGCTTCATCAATGAACGCGTAATCGACGAATTTGGCGACCAAGATATTTTCAACATTGTGAAAAATGTTGACGACACAACTGATATTGTAGCCTTAAAAATCAGCGACGAAGCCGCTCGAATAGGACTAAAAATAATTGATGCAGTTTTCGAAGGCGTCAAAATCCCAGAAGAAGCAAGACGTTTTGCTTCCGGAATGGGTCAACAAGCCATGACAATGCAGTACATGAAAGAAACAGCATCCGAACTTAAAGACTCACAAGGCGGAGGCGCGGCAGCAGCAGGTCTAGGCGCAGGAATTGGATTAACAATGCCTTTCATGATGCAACAACAAATGCAGCAAGCACAAGCTCAGCAAGCTCAACAACCACAACAAGTTGTTGTATGTCCAAGTTGTGGAAACAAAAATCCAGTATCGATGAAATTTTGTGGAAACTGTGGAACAACTCTAGCACCACCAGCAAAAATAACCTGCCCACAATGTAAAACTGAAAATCCTGCAACAATGAAATTCTGTGGAAACTGTGGAAAACCACTTGCAGCTCCAGCTGAAATTGCATGTCCTAAATGCGGAACAAAGAACTCACCAGGCACCAAGTTCTGTGGAAACTGCGGAGAAAAACTCTAAATTTTCTCCATCTTTCTACTTTTTCTTTTTGATAAAACCTTTTTTGAATTGAAGGCTAAAATTTAGTGGAGGGTATATCGCCTTTTAGAGCGTTACCTGTTGATCCATCAATAATTAACTGGTAGATATTGCCTTTATACTGGTATTTAATGAACCAGATTGGCGCATGCAGGTAAACCATCTGTTGAAGATCAAGCGTAACTGAGATCTCCACTATCCGGTCTACATCTTGCTGAAGCAGAAAACGATGATGATTCTCAATTTGCTGTTTAGCGAGATTAAAAGCTTCATCCTTGGCTATTTCACTGTTTAAGAGTTTTGCGAAGCCTTCTATTTTTCGGAAATCATACGGAATCTTACCAGCTAAGGGTACATCATACTCACGTGTTGGGAACCCAGCGGCTTCTCGAGCTAGAACCAACCAGTTATATTCCTTATCAATCTGCCCCTCTTTCACAATTGGCGGAGAAATCCGTTCAAAAATTCCTTTATACTTAATAGTTGCCTTAGCTGAAACAACCCAAAAAGGCAAATAAACCAAGTTTTCTTCAGTAATACTTGATTTTTTAGCTAAATCACCTGGCTTCATAAAACCCGAACTCATCCAATCACGGACCAAGTTCTCCATTTGGGCTGCACCATAATTATTCAGTAACAGAGAATGTTCAAAGTTAAAGGCTTGACCAGTCTGGATTACAGTTGTGAATCCGCAATACGAGCAAGTAGCTATTATTTCACCAGGTTTAAACTGGACAGGACCACTGCAATGTGAGCAACGGACTTCCTGAGCCACTGCCATGGTTTTAGGCCTTCACGTTTTCACGTTGGATAATTTCTCGTGCAACAATAACTCCGGAGGCTGACGCTTGAATTAGACCCCTAGTTACTCCTGCACCGTCACCGATGGTGAACATATTTTGTATTTTACTTTCCAGCACGTTGCTTAGTTGCAAGTGAGAACTGTAGAATTTTACCTCTACACCATAAAGCAGTGTATCTCTTGAGTGAACTCCTGGAGCAATAACGTCTAAAGCTTGAAGGATTTCGCGTATGTCAGCTAAGTAACGATAAGGTAAAACGAAGCTTAAGTCGCCTGGCGTAGCATTTTTGAGAGTTGGTTGAAGCACACTTCTGGCGATGCGTTCATGTGTGGATCTTCTTCCAGAAACCAAGTCGCCTAGGCGTTGCACCATAACTCCACCGCTCAGTAAGTTGGAGAGACGAGCAATATATTTGCCATAAGCAATAGGTTCTTTGAAAGGCTCGGTAAATTGTGTACTAACTAGTATAGCAAAGTTAGTGTTACTAGTTCGGGTTTCCGCGTGACTGCCACCGTTAACCGTTAAAACCCCATCATAAGATTCTGTAGTTACTTCCCCGTAAGGTGAAACACAGAAAGTTCTAACTTGATCATCAAACTGCCTTGAGTAGTAAACAAGCTTAGGTTCATAGAGAACCTTGGTTAATTTCTCCATGACGGAGGCTAAAACTTCTACTCGTACACCAATGTCCACAGGATTGTTTACTGTTTTTAATCCACAGAATTGTGCTTCTGTCTGAAGCCATTCAGCTCCACCTCGACCGGGTGCAATGATTACGTATTTAGCGAAAAATTTCTCGTTATTTGTTGTTTCGACACCTTTGATAACATTATTTTCAACGATTAATCCTTTAACGTCAGTTTTAGGTTTGAAAGTTATTTTACTTTCTAAGGCATTAAACATGCGTTTTAGGACTTCAAGACATTTATCGGTGCCCATGTGGCGAACTTCTTGCTTGATAAGTTTCAGACCAGCAAGAGATGCTTCTTTTTCTATTTGGTCTACTTGATCATTTTCTCCGCCGTAAATGGTTTCGCTGGCGCCAAATTTAAGGTAGATACTGTCACAGTATTTTACTAATTCAGATAACTCTTTGTTTGACATATACTGGTTTAGCCAGCCGCCTACCTCGGTGGATAATGTAAGTTTGCCGTCACTGTAGGCTCCTGCTCCACCCCAGCCTGAGAGAATTGAGCATGGTTCACAGTGGACACATTCAAAGCCTCTGCTTGAGGGGCACTTGCGTTTGTCAATTTCTAGTCCCCTGTCTAGAATGAGAACGCTCAAGTTGGTTTTCTCTGTTAGTTCTAGTGCTGAGAATATGCCTGCTGGGCCTGCGCCTACAATTATTACGTCATATTTCAAAGGGTATTGCTCCTTGGAAATCCAAAAGTAAATGCAAGCAGTAGCATATATTTGTTAGTGAACTTGAACGTTAAATTATGGTTAAAGGATAAGATAAAAGCTACATTATCGTTTTCAGATATATCTAATGAACATTTATATTTACGCAGAAACAAAACAAGAATACAGTGCCCATGAAATGACCAAACAATCGGAAAACAGGGGTATGAACGACTTAATCAGCGACTTCTCACGCTTCTACATACTTACCATACTCTATGAAGGCCCAACACACGGGTACAGCATAATCAGCCGCTTCAAAAAACGAGTAAAAAAAGAAGTCAGCCCAAGCCTAGTCTACCCATTCCTTCAACAACTAGAAGAGAAAAATCTGGTAACACATACAATAGAGCCAATCGGCGAAAAGGAAAGAAAAATTTTTAACTTAACCAAAGAAGGCAAAGAACTCTGCGTTTGCCTGTTTAAACGATTCGCAGAATTAGTCTCGATAGCCATTGAACCAAGCATCTATATATGTGCTCATTGCGGCTGTAAAGTTTACGAAGGCGGTTACCATGAAATCATTAATGGAAAAGAGATGGCGTTCTGCTGCACACACTGTGCCCAATCATACAAAGAATGCAAAAAAACGAGTAAACAAACAAAATAAACCTAAAAAATAAATGATAAAAACCAAAAACGGTTTAGTCTTTTATGGCTTCGATAAAACTCATAACATTCCAGAGTTTAACACGCGTGTAAGGTGGCATGTTTGGATCCT
>CAZXGX010000067.1:0-11170 GCA_964640475.1 uncultured Candidatus Bathyarchaeia archaeon | reverse complement strand
TTAAGCGTAACAGCACCAGTAGCAGGATTAATCTTAATCAAACGATTACCCGACAGACTAAGCAACGAAACACTATATCCTGTATCGAAAGCAGCACCCTCTACAGCGCCAGCACCAGGAGGAGTATACGAAACCACCTGAGGAGTAACACCGCCCAAAGCAATCGGAATAGAATAATAAATCTCTCCAGTACGAATATCATAGCAAACAGCACAACTAGTCGGAACACCATTAATCGGCACAGTCATCGTCTGATAAGCTCTACCCATATAAATCACATTAGGACTACCACCACTAGTAACACCGTACTGTCCAGCTGTTCCACCAATCAATCCAGCCAAACCATTCAGTTTCTTCATGACAACATGCGAAGTCTCTGGACCCTCAACATAAGGAACAAAGTTATAATTACTCATGTACGCGTTCGTATCAGCAGGCCAATCAGGACCACCACCAACAACACCATAAGACGGGTAGGAACCAAGAATCGACCACCATTCTCTATTCTCAAAATGCACCGGTCTTGTCCAATAATCAGTCGGAAGCGGCGAACCAGGCCACGAAGCAACCCAATCCTCCTGCACCATCAACGTCTGCTCTTCAGTCGAATCAGGACTATAATATGCTGAATCCAAAAAATATGAGCCAGCAGTGCCATTTGCAACTAGATAGCCATTACGCCAATAACCAGCCGGAAAATATTGACCCGCATAAATGAACTGTATCTTCCACTCACCAGCTTGATCAACAACAATCGTGAAATAAGCAGTCGCATCAGCAGCATACGAATTAAACGGCCCAACAGTAAAAGTCGTGTCATCTGGTCTAGTAAATTTCACACTGTATCCTTGTTGAATACGATTAGGACTAATCGGCGGATTCGTCCACATGTTAACCAGCAATGTCTGCCCTACACCAATAGGATTAGGTGAAAAACTCAAGAATGCTCTAGTATCATCAACAATATACGAAGGCGATGCGCCAGAAGGCAAAGCTCCACTTACACCTGAACCTGTATACGTAGGCATGCCACCCATCTGAACAGTGCTCGCTTGAGCATCAACAGGCAAAGTCAAAGGAATCCCAAGCAACAGAACAGCAACACTGAAAACAGCAAAAACTTTTGAATTCAAATTATGTTTTTTCAATTTTTTCTTCTCCAAAAATTCAGTAAATAAAAATAGAAAACAAAACCGTTTTAAAACTAACGTATCAACAAACAACACAATACAAAAACTCAAGAAAAAAACACAATGCCACAAAACTTTTCTTACATAAAACAACACAATCAAAAAAAACCAACAACAAACCTAATCAACCAGAAACCAAAACTAAAACAACAAACAAAACCCCTGAGAAGACCTCAAAAATGAAAAGCATAGAAGTAACAGTAGCCGCAGTCTTCACTGCCCTTGCATTAGCAATTCCACTAATATTCCAAGGCACACTACAAATCTTCATCCCAACAATCGGCTACTCAGCAACACTCGCATCACACGTACCAGTAATGCTCTCCACAACATTTAGCCCAATAGTCACCACAATCGTAGCAGCAGCCGCAGCCATAGGCTTCTTTGGCACACTTGGACCAATAGTCGGCGCAAGAGCAGCAACACATATCATCTGGGGCATCGCAACTGCACTTGCAATAAAAAAAGGCATGTCATTTCCCAAAGCACTATTCCTAATCGCACTGCCAATGCATGCAATACTTGAAGGCCTAGTAGTCATCCCCTTTGGCATACCCCCAGAAGCTGCCCTAATAACCGTGGCAGGAACAGCAATTCACCATTGCATCGACTCAGTAATCGCAATAATCGTTCTAAAAGCAGCGTTGCCACTTATTAAAACCATAAAAACCCGCCAAAAGAAAAACCCACCCTAAAACAGCAGAAAAATATGCCTGTATTCAAAAATCGCTTTCATCTTTTTTCAAGCAACCGCCACTAAGACGGTTCCTATCTCGATGCACAGTTTCCTTAACCATGCTTAACTCCTTAGCATAATCCATAAGAGCCGTCCGAAGCATCTCACTTTCACTGATACCAAGACGCCTTGCTAACTCAACGAGGATTCTATGCTGCTCCTCACTCATCACCGTTTTCACTACCCGTTTTCGTACCATCTCCATTGCACTCCACACTCCCAGCTCATTATCTACATTAACAACCATCGATATATAATGCTTATTGACAAATGTAAAACTTCAATTATTGAACAATAAAACAACAAAATAAGACAAAAAATGCATCAAAAACAGTATTAAACACCAAAAACAAATCGCAAAAACATCATCAAAAAACAAAACCCAATCAAATACGGAATGAATTTGGATAAAACTTTAAAAACTAAAAACAAAAAACCTTAACCAACAATTGAAGTGAACAAAATTGAAAAAACAAATTACACTAACCACAATCTTACTTCTAACCCTCACCTTCACATTATTCAGTGCAGCCCAAACAAACATAGCGTCAGCTGACAAAGCTGACCTGGAAATCGTAAGCTACAGCTACTACGTAGCATCAAGCAACACATTAGCAACATATGCAGGAGACCTAGTCGTAGTAGGCGAAGTACAAAATGTAGGTACAACAAACATCGGTTACGCATACGTAAACGCCATCGCATACGTAGATGACCTAGAAGTAGCACAAGCCAGCCACCAAGTATACGGAAACAACATCGAACCCAACCAAAAAGTACCCTTCTACCTAGACTTTATACCAGAAAACAGCCTAACAGGCGACCTCACATGGGTCGCAAACGTCACAAACGTAATTGCATACGTCGGATACGTATACAACTCAGACCCAAGCCAATACCAAGACCTAACAGCAACAAGCACAAGCTCAAGCAGTAGCGGAACATACACCGTCACAGGAAAGGTCACAAACACCGGAGCACAAACAATCGGCGACGTACGCGTCATCACAACATTCTACAACAGCGAAGGCACAGTCGTCAACATGAACTACACAAGTGTCCTCTCAAGCAGCTTAACAGCAGGCTCATCAGTCAGCTACACAGCCCAACCAGTAGACAACTACCCATCAACCAACATCGCAAGCCACATAGTGCTAGTCCAAAGCGAAATCCCCGAAGGCACAACATCATCAGGATCATCCTCTTCAGGTGCAACACCAACACCAACTACAACAGCAACCGCAACGCCAACAGCCACAGCAACCACAACAGCAACACCAACAAATACAACCTCACAAAACACAGATGACAACACAACAATACTCATTGCATTAGCCGCAATCATAATAGCCATAATCGCAATAGTCGTAGTCCTAATGCTAACTAAAAGAAACCAAAAAAGCCTAACGCCAGCACCAATTCAAACAACAATATAAAACAAGAAAAAACTAAAAAACCCTATTTTCATTTCCTAACCTGCACGCTAATTCTTCGTGTGAATCTCAACCACATCGCCATCTTCCAAAACAAAATTCAACCCAACCTTCTTTGGACTAAACGGCAAACGCTTAGCCCAAACCATCGCAAACAAAAAGTTATACACAAACTCCTTATGAATACTCTTCGCCAAATCATTAATTATTGCCCCGCGCTTAAGCGAAAACGGACGCCCAGTATTCTCCTTTGAACCAGGATCCTTAGTGTAAACACGAATAATCCCTAAACTATCAAAAACCGCCTTACCTAACACGTCAAGACCAACTTTATGCTCACAAGACATCGCAACAATAGGCAACTTACCATTAACATGCTTCATCAACTTACGCAAATTAACCTCAGCACCTTTCAAATCCATCTTGTTTGCCGCAATAACCGCAGGCTTATAAATCGTAGTCTCAAAAATCGCATCCTCCACATCCTCTAATCGCACATCCCCACTAATACGCACAATAGCATCATGAACCTTGTAACTACGCAACAAATCCTCAACCTCATGCATACTACAATCAAGCAAGCGGCCAACAAGAATAACACGCAACGCAACACCAGCATGACGCCTATCAATAACCACACGCCCACTGGGTTTACTAACCAAAACACGGCTTTTCTCCAACTCACCCAAAACAAGCTCCAACTGCTCAACTGGGTCACGAGACAAATCAATCATCAAAATCACGCCATCAGCATTACGCGCCAAACCCAACGTAACATGCCCTGTACCCCGTCCATCGGCACTGCCCTCCATAACAGCAGGCGCCTCAATAAGCTGAAACTGTACATCCCCATAATTCATTATCCCCGGAACAGGCTCATGCGTACTAAACGGCGTTGGCGTAACAAGCACCTTAGAATTAGTCGTCACACTCATCAAACAACTTTTACCCACATTAGTCATGCCAATCACAGCTATCTGAGCTGAGCCCTCCTTCTCAAGAAAAAGCTTCGGTCCACCACTACTTTTACCAGTGCCCTTACGTTTTTTATCATCCAAATCATTACGGATAAGCGAAATCTTACGCTTAATTTCGCCCCGAAGCTTCATCGTGCCTTTATGCTGCGGAACAAACTTTAGGAACTCTATCATTTTATCCATTTTCTCTCGTGGGCTCTTTGCAGCTTCTACTTCTTCCCACTTATCCATGGCTTCAGGCGGCAGGTTCGTTGGCATAAATAACTTCAGCAGAATATACTTCAAGTCAACTTTAAGTCTATTTCGAAAAACAAAACAGAAAACCCACAAAAAACACGCCTTCACCATAAGAAACCAAGCCTGCAATACACAAGCTATAAAAAAACAAAACAAAATAATCACCACAGAGAAAAGGTGTAATTATGAGTAAGTTTCGTTTAGCCGTTTTTAACACGCAGCCTCCGCACTTGTATTTTGGAGGCGTAGAAAGACGAATTATGGAAACAACAAAACGGCTAACTGACAAAGCCAACATAACGGTTTACAGCGGAACCAAATCAGGATTCAAAAAACCCGCAACCATAGGTGGTGTAAACTTTTCACCCGTCACCTCAACAGATAAAATTTATCCACTTGACAACTGGATGTTTAACCAAAACCTAACCAAACGAGTAATCGAAGCCGATGTCTACGAAGGACACAATGACAATGGCTACGAAATACTAAAAGAAAATAAAAAACAAGGAATCAAAACACCATTCATACACACAATCCACGGTGTACTAGCAGATGAGTACGAGCAAGCAAAAAAATACGGTTACACAACATTCCGCGGTAGAATGGCAAACCAATTCATGATAAGTCTAGCAAAACACGAAGCAGAAACAGCACAAAGCGCCGACTTAATTGTTACAATTGGCGAAATTTCAAAACAACTAATAATCAAACACTACGACATTGAACCAAAAAAAATCAGAATCGTCCCCAACGGTGTAGACCCAGAAAAATACAAACCCCAACAAATGTCCATAGTGCTAAAAGACAAATTCGGTTTACCCGACAAACCCATCGCGCTCTTCGTAGGCAACCTAATCCCACGTAAAGGTCTACGCTTCCTAATAGACGCAGCTAAAACAATCCTAAAAGAAAACCCAGACACCCAATTTGTAATCGTCGGCGAAGGGCCACAAAAAAATCCTCTAATCCAAAATATAAAAGACGCAGGCATTACAAAAAACTTCAAGATGCTCGGCGGCTTAAAAGAACCTGAACTTATGCAAATTTACGGTTGCGCAGACGTCTTTGTTTTACCCTCAATGCAGGAAGGACAAGGCATCGTGCTATTGGAAGCTCAAGCCTCAAAAGTACCCGTAGTCGCATTCAATATCGGCGGCGTAAATGAGGCAGTAGTAAACAACAAAACCGGCATGCTAGTTAAACCCGGAGACAGTGAAGAATTAGCAACTGCCCTTCAAAAACTCCTGCAAGACAAAACCCTGCGTGAAAAAATGGGCGCTGCAGGACGCGAATTTGTACTTGAAAATTACACATGGGATCTCTGCGCACAAAAAATGCTTAAAGTCTATGAAGAAGCTTTAGCACTGGGCCATTGAAGATCAACTGACTTAGTCAACCGCATAAAAGCTTCATCATTAATCCACTCCGTTCGTAAGTAACAGCTGATTCTCTCCTCGGACATCCCAAGCCGCCTAGCCTCTTTTACAGTATAACGGTAAGCTTCAATCTCAGTTGGTCTATCCACATAATCATAACGTGGATCAAAAAGCTCTTTGCCATCCATAAACTGCTTAACATGACACAACTCATGAACTAAATCCAAATAAATATCTAACCTATCACCTGAACTCAGATAGTTTCTGCTAATAACAAGATGCCCATCTCCCCCATCAACATACATGTAACCACTAAACCAGCTAAACTCAACACTAAGACAGCTTAAAACCTCAGTTGTCTTTTTCCCAAAAATCCCCCTAACTGCCTCAACCTTATCAAATCCCTTAAAATAATCAAGAAAAACACCCTTCTGACTCCCAAAACTCAATGGAGCCCCCGGAAGCTTTCTCAACAACCGCAACACCCGAAACATAACATACTCAACAGAAGACGCCATCGAACTCTCATGCTCCTCACTTTAAATTTGAAAGATGCTCAATCCACATGCCCCTACCAGCCAAATCAGCCAGATCCTCAACACTGCCAATACTTGCATCAATATTACGGTGAATAGGATGACTCCACATGCCATCAGGCGCCAAATTAAACTGCAACGGAACCTCCAACTTAACACCAAACTTCTCAGCTAAACCACGAATCAAACTACCACCACGACAAAGATTACGAGCACAAACATAACTCTGAATCAAACCAGACGACCCAAACGCGCCAATACCATGCCACAACGCTGCATCCTCAGGCGAACCAAGCACATAGAGGAAAAACTGCGGCGACGAAGGCGTCTCAGAATAACTATAATCAGAAAGCAAATCACCCGAAACAGTAATATCATCCTCACATTTAGCTACGGCAACATCCTGCGGATCCATAGCATTAGGATAGAGTCTAGTCGTTTTATACTTAACATTAACATCCCGCAACTCCTCATTACTGCCCAAATGAAGCCTACCATGAGCCGCGCGCTTCGACCCAAAACCTTTCTTAGAATGCGGAATCGTCAACAGTGTCGTACGTTTATTCATACTTCTACCCATGCACTTGTAAGATTCCTCAATAGCTTCATAGTCCCTATGTGCCTCACTAATAATGTGATGAAGCAACCCAGACTTCTCTTCAGCCTTCAAAGGTGAAAGAGGCATACGCAATGCATAAAGCGAGAGATCCATGCCAAAAACTTCAGAGAGCCAATTCAACTGAGAGGATTTTACGGAATCTACAAAATCCAAATAACTATCAGTACGTAAGAGCTCCGAAGCTATTAACTCAGCCTCATCTTGAGAAATCAAGCTACCCTTATACTTTTCAACAAACTCCTCATCAATGCTGAGCTGACTCGTTGTCAAATTGGCTGCTGGAAACGCGCTTTGCCCACTATCTACAAGCGATTGCTTAAGTGGATTCATAGAATAACGATCCGCCTCAACATCATCTGTGTTTAAAAGAAACGGCAAAACATACTCTTCAGCAGGGCGTTTGAGCTCCTCACAAAGCTGTAGAATATCTTTCTCAGTTGGTACATGAAGACCCGTTCGGAGGCAATAATTCGCACAAGTCGCCAGTAGTCGTACACCAATAACACCTTGAACTTCTTCAACCGTTAACTGCGGATTTGTATACTCAACAGATCCTCGCAAAAACAGGTGATTACCCTCAATTGGAATAACCCTTTTTTTTCCATTAACAAACTGAAAAAGTGAAACTTTCCTATTATCCTGCTCCAACATGCGCGTCTGAGCCTTCATAGCTAAAGCTTTAGCTGCAGGCAATGACTTAGCCAAGAAATCCTTAACCAACAAATAACAGAAATCATTGGGCAATTTTCTACTCATCCTCGTTCAAGTGATTCAGCAGCATATATTCCATTTTGAACTTTGCAGACACCTAAAAACATTCTTGACAAAATAAAATCTTCCACAAACCCGATACCTACTAAATAATCAATCAATCGCTGCTGCTTTTTTGGCATACAAATGGAGACGTATAATCCTTGTAAACACGACAAAACAGATTCCAAAAGCGACAAGGCCACATCTTCATAGCCTGGTTTGCAGACTAAAGGTCCAATTTCAGCCATTGACTTAAACCTTTTAGCCAATACATACCCACAGATTTCTCCCTGATTATAGACTCCATAGCACAAGTTACCTTTACCATTCACTATAGCCTCAAGTAGCCTCCGCCGATTACCACCAAAAAATTTGGAGTCAAACTCTACAAGCCCAGAAACATCTCGACACTCATCATTCAAAACCGCTTTTGTTCCTAATCTTAAGGATTTATTTTTAAGAGAAACAAAATCCTCATCAAATATAAAACCCAACTTTCCATAAAAATCCTTCAAATACTCATAAGCATAAAGCCCAACACACTCAACACCTTTCGAACGCAAAAAATCAACTGCCCTACTAACAAGGACACTTCCCGCACCTTTATGCTGATATTCTGGCTTAACAATCAAATTACCAAACCAGCCAACCACACCATAAGAAATACAAGTAGCTAAACCAATCGGGTTTAGCTCGTCAAATAAAACAAAACAGCCATCGTTTTCAAGCAATGAATTGAACCTAAAATCAGAAGGCTCCATATTCCACTCTTTACTATTTGCCAACTCAACCGCAAAACTGTAATCCCTTGGCTTCATTACTTTAACTTTAAACATACAAAAATAAAATACAAAAGATAAGACTTAAGCTTATAGAAACAAAGTCTCACCGCTTTTTTGCTTCCTCATACAAATTCGTAATGCATTCACTTGTAACTACACCCACAACCTTCGAAGAATCATTTTTATCAACTACCGGTAAAAGCTCCAATTTCTCACGCGCCATAACCTTGTTAGCCTCCAAAATAGCCTCATCTGCAAAAACAAAAATGTGCTTAAGAGGCATCTGCTCAATCAAAAGCAAACCACGCTGCTCAGGATTAACCTTCATCAACTCACTCCAAGCAACAATCCCCTGAAACACGCCATCCTTTTCAACCAACGCATCATGATAACGATTCTTAAACATAACCTCTAAAGCTTCAGTAATATTCTGCTGCGGATTTACAAAACCAAAATCTTCCCTCATAACATCCCTAACCCTAATCCCCGCCAGCTTAGTTGAAATAATAGTTTGCTCACCCTCCTCACTTGCCCCGATGTAAACAAAAAAACCTACTAAAATAAGTAAAAAATACCCCTGAAAAATAAAGCCAAAAATAATCATGGCAATACCAAAAACCTTGCCAATATACACGGCGTACCTGGTAGCATCGGAAAACTTCATACGCTCAGCAAGTAGAGCCCTAAACACTCTGCCTCCATCCATAGGAAAAGCTGGAATTAAATTAAACAAGCCAAGACTAAAATTTAAAATAGCTAAATCAAGCAGGAAATTTCCTGTAACTGAAAAACTAGAAATGCTGCTCAACATTTCAGGAGTAATTAGCGCACCTAAACCAAGAAGCACAGCTCCCAAACCTAAACTCATAAGCGGTCCAGAAACTGCCATACGCCACTCCTGAGATGGCTTGTCAGGAATCTCCTCAATTTCCGAAACTCCACCAATCGGATAAAGAATAATTTTACGAACCTTAATCCCGTAATGTCTCGCAACCACTGAATGTGCAAGTTCGTGAAAAAAAACAAAAACAAACAAGAACAAAATTAGAAAGAAAGGATAAAATGCAGGATAAGATAGTATGAAAACAGCAGCAATTAGTAAAATAAACGTTAGATGTAACTCTATTGGGATTCCCCAAGCTGTTCCTATCTTAAAAGAATACCTCATAACATAGAGTGCCCAAAAAGGGCTTTTTAAATTTTCGATCAGGTAAATAGCAAAACGATTCTGCTCATAACCGATGTTACTGACTAATCACTTGGAATTCCAAAAAATTCTAATACCATAAACGACTCAAGGCAAAAAGGTGCAGCCAAATCAAACAAAGCAAGCAATAAATTTACCTTAATGAATGGAGAATGTTAAAAATGAAAAAACCTTTAATCCTATCTATTGCATTAATCGCCACACTTGCAATAGCTATAGCAATTATAATGTCAACAATGCTACCAATACAACAAGAACCCACAGGCGAACTAGATTTCACGGTCACAAAATCCAGCGATTGCCTCAGATTCCTAAATGCTTCAGTACCTACAATCTATGTACCCTTCACGATAGCTGCAAACGAAAACTGGCAACTAACAATTAACGCTACAAAAATGCCCGGGGGAACAAACGGATGGACCGACGTCTACATTTACAGGGGATACTGGAATGAAGGAACAAACCACACATGCATCGCTGAGCAGATTTACCCCATTATAAACGAAATCGAAAACGTCAACTTTGAAATCAAAGCAAATCAACCATACACAAAAACCTTCAGCGAAACATCGCAGCAAAGCTACACAATATTTTTTGTTGTCCCACCAGGAGGACCAGCAACCTTCCACATCACACTTAAACAAACATAAAAACACACTTCTTTTTTTATTAAAAAAGTAAAAAAATAGTCTAACAAAAAACTGCAATAGCATTAAATAAGCGTATAAACCTAAAGTATTTTTGAGGAATCCCCTTGTCAGAGTATATCTGGAAAAAACCCGTTCTCTGCATATTTAAAGAAAGAAAAATAAATCCTGAATCAGACCCCTTTGTTGTCATAAAAGCAAAAAACCTCAAAATAACTCAAATGACAACACTCGACTGCACAGGTAACATCGAAGACTTCTTTACTCTCATGGGCGACGCCGACTACATGTCTTCTCCTGAAGGTGAAAAAGACCAATATGTAATATGCTGGTTTGACGACACAGAACCAGACATGACCAAAGATTTACGCCGCTTAAGAGGCGTCACCTTAACAGGAAAAGTATCTTGCCAAACTGGTGACCATCATAAAAGAACATACAATGTAACATTTAGAGCTGAACAAGCAAAACTAAAATAGCAAATACAATCCTGCAAACTCAACTATGATCAATCAATAATCAACGCAAAACTTAGATCTAAAAAAACTCCAGTTGACATCCATTAAAACCCATGTATTAATGTTGAATTATTGCATGAATTTTGCGCTTTTTATAAACTTACTCTTAAATATAACTGAATAAATTTACACTGATAAGGTCGGAGGCTAATGGTGGAG
>CAZXGX010000066.1:0-11288 GCA_964640475.1 uncultured Candidatus Bathyarchaeia archaeon | reverse complement strand
ATTGGGGCTAGGCGGTGACACGCCTTCAGAACAGTCTAGTTCTGATACACTATAAGCAGCTTAGTGACCATTTATAATTAATTAACTATTAAGACTCAAGTTTAGTATGGCTGAACTGATTGATTTAGACATAAAAAAGTGCAAAATTTACATATAATTTAGCCATAAATTTGAAGTTTTGCGGGCTTTCAAATATACATTAACCATTAAAAAATTATGAATTAGGAAAAAATAAATGCAGTCAATCCACCTTTTTCCATCGATTCTCAATATAAAAGGCGATAACCTGTCAAATATAATCAAAAGGCACGTCTTTTTCCTTTTACGAATTTCTGCGAAAGTGTTTTATGAATAGAGAACGCATTGTTTTATTACCGTCTGGTTGAAAAACTATGGCTGACCCCAATAGGTTTTATACTCCACTGAAAATCGGATTGCTCATAGTAACAGCAGCTTACTTACTCTTCAACTTACACACTATGTTTACTCTTGAATGGATAGGCGAATGGGCGAGAGCTCCGGGATTTTTCAACACTGCTCAGCTGATTGAAGACATTAATGCTACAATAGGAAATGTTTTCAGGTTTGCAGGAAGTATCTTAGCTTTTGCAGCTCTGATTTACTATTTTAATAAAAAGAGAATGTCCATGGACAGGAGTTATCTTGTTGTGAGAATTGTTTTGGTTTTTGAAGCGATCTATTGGCTAGGTCTTCTTGCATCGGGTGTGCATGGTGTTTTAAACGCATTCCAAGGCTATAGTGATCTCTTGTTTTCTTTGGGATATGCTTTACCAGCAATACTTGAATCTACAATTATTCCAATTGCCCTTTTTGTCTTAGCTTTCAAGTTAAATCCAAGAAAACCAATCCAAGGCGCAATAAAATGGAGCATGATTTCTGGAACAGTCATAGTTTTCGTGTATTGGCTGCTTAACGCTGGCATGTGGATTTTAGTTTTACCAGTAAAGGGAATGGAATACTTGACTAATTACCCATACATGATGGTTGCATTCCTATCAACTATAGTAGGTTTACTTGTATTAACAATATACTCAGCTTACGCCACAAAGAAACTATCTGGAACCCAAAGTACACATGATTTAAACCTTAAACCAGTCGGAGTCATAATTCTTGGTTTAGGACTGTTTTACTTATGGAATTATCTGACTTGGATATTCTTCGGCGGCGACCACGTTTGGAGCTACTGGTACGCATGGCTTTTGGGACATAACATGGACTTATGGATGCTATCATTACCGCTAGTTGGTCTGCCACTGCTCTTCAACAGAAAGAAAACTGTAGATTAATAATGGTTGATATTCCACTACTTTTAATTTTTCCAGTCATCAAAAATATGTTGAAACTGTGCATGTATTACAAGTTTACTCAATTCTAAACATGACAAATCTAATGCAATAATCCCTATATCCAGAAGTTAACCATCAACTCAAGATTAACCAATGTACAGAACTGGCGTTGCAACCCTGCCTCTTCATGGCGGCAAAGCTCCTTCGTGGCTAACAGGTCGAATGAGAAGATTAGCTAAAGAGATAGCCAGCGTTATGATTGATGAGTTTGGAACGACAAAATTTATTCAGCGATTGTCTGATCCGTACTGGTTTCAAGCCTTAGGATGCGTGTTAGCTTATGACTGGCATAGCAGCGGAGTAACAACCGTTCTTACAGGAGTTTTGAAAAACGCGCTCTCTCCTGAAGAGCACGGTATTGCAGTTTGCGGTGGAAAAGGAAAAACCTCAAGAAAAACACCAAGTGACATCGCTGAAGCAGGTGCTAAGTTTGGTTTCTCCGAGCAAACAATTGAGGACCTAATGTATACAAGTCGCATGACAGCAAAAGTTGATAATACCGCTATCCAAGCTGGATACCAGCTGTATCATCACGCTTTTCTAATAACAGAGGATGAAAAGTGGGCAGTTATTCAGCAAGGCATGAGTAGTGAGGATCGCTCTGCAAGACGCTACCATTGGTTGTCTGATAATACTACTGACTTTGTTGTTGAACCACATAATGCGATTGCGTGTAATGTTAAACGCGAACATGCCCTAAATATGGTTGCTAAAGCTAGTGAAGGCGTACGTAAAGCATCAGTCGATCTAGCTAAGGAGCCGACTAAAAAACTTGTCCGACTTCTGGAAACCGCACAAAGACCAGCAAGCCAAATGTCCCTGCAAGAATGGCTCCCAAAACCAGTTGACCCATGGCAACAAACACTAAACACACTTAACATGCCAAGAAAAATCAGTTGGGATACGCTTAGTCGCATCTACGATTTTCAACCAAGTAATTACGAGGAGCTCCTCAGCTTGAAAGGTGTTGGACCAGCAACAGTGCGAGGTTTAGCTTTAGTGGCTGAACTCATGTATGGAGAAGAGCCAAGTTGGGAAGATCCTGTTAAATTCAGCTTTGCCTACGGCGGGAAAGATGGAGTGCCATTCCCTGTGGAACGCAAAGCTATGGATGAGTCAATTCAAATTTTAAAACAAGCTGTTCAAGAGGCTAAAATAGGTGAAAAAGAAAAACTTGATTCGCTAAAAAGGTTAAGACAATATGTACCTTCATAGCGAAAAGCAATTCATTTGATAACCCAAACCAATGCAACGAGTCTAACAGTAATGTTGGTTTTGGTTGGACTTATAGAAGTAGTTTCTAAGGGGGTAGTAAGTGGATTTATTTTGCCTTCGATGCTGTCTACTTCTGACTTGAATTTGGATTCAAGCTTTTCACGTTCTTTCTTTAGATCCTTCAAGTTTTTTTCTGCGGTTTCTCTGTCTTTAGATTCTTTCCTACTTCGAGAAAGAGCTCTTGTAGCTTTGCTTGCCCTTGAACTTGATTTTCTACCTAAGAATGAGCCTAAAATTGATTCTCCAATTGAAATTGCAGTTTGATATTTTTGGCTACTTGCTTGAGATTTCTCTTTATCCAAAACTTGCTCTGCCCGTTTTATCTTGTCATCCAATCTTCTAAATTCTTTTTCATAGCGATCTCTTAACTTTTCAACATGCTCATCACGCTTTTCCCTTGATGCCTGTTGTAGCCGAACCCTAAAATCTCGTTCAGACTCTCCAGGTTTAGATGATAAATCAAGAATAGAGCTCTTCAACAAGCCTAATTTCTGGGTGCTAAAAAGCCAATTAGAAAAATCTTTTTGCCATAAAGAATAATTCTTCGAATTTGAAGCCACAGAAGGCAAGCTAGTAAACGCCACGTCTTTAACAGGATAATTTTGAAGATCTGAAATTTTTAAGGATAACTCCTCAGAATTTCCCCAATTAACTGGCAACGGGTCATCATTAACAGAAGTCAAAAAGACCTGATCCTTTGTAACATCGATACCAGCTTTTGAATCAAGAAAGCGTACTTGAGCTGCACCAAGAATCATTGGGTAATAAGCAGAATTACTTGTCACTTGAACGTTTTGTCCAGGTGGAATAAAATACTCAGATACTCCAGGGGGCACAAGAGGGCGTACATTATTTGCATTAACTGCACCACTGGAAGCTTGAGCTGACAAATGTGCTGAAGAAGCGTGCCCCAAAGCAGGTTCATTTATCTGCTGTTTTTTTAAGGGTTCAACAAGCATTTTAATTTGCTCTCGCGTTAAAGGACCCCGCAAATATGACATTGCCCACCTTGTCTCAAAAACTACTGGAGCATCCTCATGCACGTTATTCATAAGAAAAACTCTGTTTCCTAAACCAGAAAGCAACACATCCAAGCTTGCACGGCTAAACTGTTTTTGACCACCAGATACAGCAGCTCCCTCAAGTCCATCCAGAACACGTTCTTTATCGCGTTCAGTTTGCAATCGTCCAATAAACCATGTGCCTGCATTTGACAGCGCTTTATAGTCAAGATCCACCGGATTTTGGGTTGCAAGCATAACTCCTAAACCAAATGCACGAGCCTGCTTTAACAAGGTTAGTAAAGGTAGCTTTGATGGAGGATTAGCTACTGGAGGAAGATAACCAAAAACTTCATCAATATAGAGCAGGGAACGTAAACTTGTTGTGCCAGATTGAGAACGCATCCAACCCACAATCTGGTTAAGAAGCAATGACACAAAAAACATTCGTTGAGCATCATTCAAGTGTGCAATGTAAAAAATAGAAATACGCGGCTTACTGCTGGGCGAATATAGGAGATTATTAACATCCATTGAATCACCCTCAAGCCATAAACTAAAACCTGGCGCAGCCAGTAAATTGTTAAGTTGCATTGCCAAAACAAAACGGTCCTTTGTTGGAAAGAATGACTCAATATCTAAAACGCCTATCTTCTTAAAAGGTGGCGCTTGAATAAATTGAATGAGACGAGCTAAATCCAACGCTTCACCGCTTCGCCAAACGTTAGCAAAAATATTTGACAAAAGAATATGTTCTCTTGACTTAATCGGATCAGCATCAACACCTAGCAGAGAAAGCAAGCTTGTAACAGTTGTTGTTATTTGCTCTTGCAGAAGTTCCTCATCTTCACGAACCTCTTTTGGGGGAGCAGCAAAAGATTTCAAGATTGATATTGGCAAACCAGAACTACTACCAGGAGTGTAAATTCTAAAATCAGCTGATTCCCGCAGACGCCTAATGCGTTCACCATCTTCACCCCATTTAGATAATCCTTCTTTCCAGAAATTAGCTTGCTGCGAAGCAAAATCGTTAACTGAAAGCCCCTTCTTGAGAGCATCTTCCTGATTTATCCAAGGTAAAAAATCTTGAGCCTGCAGATTAGGAAAGGTAAGAAGCAGGTTGGTTAAGTCTCCTTTGGGATCAATTATAATACTAGGTACACCATCAATTGCGGCTTCTTCGATCAAAGAAATACAAAGACCAGTTTTTCCAGATCCAGTCATTCCAATGCATACTGCATGAGTAACCAAATCTTTTGAGTCATAAAGAAGTAAATCATCTAACTTTGACCTTTTAGTCATGTCATAGAGTCGCCCTAAGTAGAACGCACCTAGTTTTTCGAAATCCTGCATTTGATCCCCAAATATACCAAATATGAGGGTGAGTTAAGTATATTTTTATTGAATTAAACTTGCCCCTTAACGCTAAAAAAAATAAACTGGTTTTAACCTGAAATAATCCCAAAATAGTATAATCTACATCTAACAGCCATGAATTCGCCATAGGAGTGACATAGTTATAGCAAAATCAAATATATTGATACAATGCATATTCCACTTTTGGGTGGCCTTACTTGGAGAAAGATGCAATAATTTTGTACATAAGAGATCTTCTCAAAAAGAATCCACACTCTGAGTTTCACGTGATGCTGCAGGGAGGAGAATAACTAAAATGAAAATGAAAATCCTTGCAATAGAATACCCAGAAGAGAGCGAACAAAAAGTCCATGAAATACTCAACTCTGTTTTCTTCACGAACATGATTAAGAGAATTGCTGAATTCAAATACACAGAAGTAACTACACCGTATGATGGAGAATTTGATGCATTCGTAAACGATATTGTGTGCCTGCTTATTTCCCATTCAAAAGGAACAGAAGAACTTATCGAAGTTATAGCAGAAAAAATGCCGCATTTGCCAGAACTTATCAAACAGTTTGATTTAATTCGAAATAAACTTGAAGCTGAAGTGAAGGAGCAGCACTAAATTACCCAAGGAATTATCATGCAAAATAATGCAGTTCTCGTAATTGGCGGGGGTATAGCGGGAATACAAGCCGCTTTAGATGTTGCCAACAGAGGAATTACTGTTTATCTCGTCGAAAAGTCCCCTAGCATCGGCGGGAGAATGGCCCAGCTGGATAAGACATTCCCCACAATGGACTGCTCTATATGCATACTTGCACCTAAAATGATCGAGTGTTTTCGTCATCCAAAAATAAACTTGCTTACTTATTCAGAAGTAAAAGACGTCAAAGGTTCCGTAGGAGATTTTCAAGTAAGTGTTTTAAAAAAACCAAGATTTGTTAATGTTGACAAGTGTACTGGTTGCGGTGAATGCACAGCAAAATGCCCAATTAAAGTAGCAAACGAGTTCGATATGGGTATTGGGAAACGGAAAGCAGCCTTTATGGTTTTTCCACAGGCAGTACCACGCGTTGCTGTGATAGACAAGGACAACTGCCTCTTTTTTCAGAAAGGTATATGCAAAATCTGCGAGAAATTTTGTCAAGCTAATGCAATTGACTTTAATCAAAAAGCAGAAGAGGTCACTCTTAATGTCTCAAGTATAATTGTGGCTACAGGTTTGGAAAGCTGGAATCCAGTATCCATAACTGAGTACGGTTACAAACGGCATAAAAATATTCTTTTATCGTTAGAGTTTGAAAGACTCATCAATGCCTCAGG
Source organism: uncultured Candidatus Bathyarchaeia archaeon (assembly GCA_964640475.1). Taxonomy (GTDB): domain Archaea; phylum Thermoproteota; class Bathyarchaeia; order Bathyarchaeales; family Bathycorpusculaceae; genus Bathycorpusculum. The sequence continues at coordinate 4,957 of CAZXGX010000066.1, read as the reverse complement.
ACCAACACAGGGAGAACTTCTGAGACCTTCAGACGGAAAGAAACCTCACACAATAACTTTCCTACTTTGCACAGGATCTAGAAGTGAAAACCGTTTTTCATATTGTTCAGGTGTCTGTTGCATGTACGCCACAAAAGAGGCAGTTCTAGTTAGAGAACACCACCCTGAATGCATAGTCAACATAATCTACATGGATTTAAGAGTGTACGGAAAGCGTTTTCAGGAGCTTGTCACAAGGGCGAAAGAAGAATGGAACGTCAATTATGTCCATGGGCGTGCAGCAATAATAATAGAAGACCCAGCGACGAGCAATCTTCTGATTAGATACGAAAACATCACAGAAGGAAAAGTAAAAGAGATAGCTTCAGATCTCGTCGTGCTCTGTCCAGCATTAGTTCCAATGGAAGATAATAAGCTCCTAGCAAAAACACTCAACGTGGAACTAGATGATTATGGTTTCTTCAAAACAAAGGATCAATTACTTATGCCCGTTGAGACAATCGCAGACGGAATTTTCGTTTGCGGATACTGCCAATCACCAAAGGATATCTCTGAATCAGTAACTCAAGCCTCTGCCGCAGCAGAAAAAGCCTCAGAGATAGCCGCGGCGCAATGACCATTAAAAGGTAAAGCCAATGGAAGCAACAAAATCAGAAGTTAGAATTGGAGTCTTCATATGCCGTTGCGGTTTCAACATCGGAGGAGTCGTGGATATCTCCAAGGTTACTCAATACGCTAAGACCCTTCCCCATGTTGTTTATGCAGAAGAAAACATCTATACATGTTCTTCCGCTGGTCTAGACTCCATTAAAAAGCAAATAGAAAATCTTAAACTAAACCGAGTCATCGTAGCATCATGCACGCCCGCAACTCACCAGCCACTCTTCCAGAAAACTTGTGAAGAAGCGGGATTAAACAAATATCTTTTCGAGATGGCTAACATCCGTGAACACTGTTCATGGGTTCACATGCACCTTCCAGAAGAAGCTACTGAGAAAGCGGAAGACCTAATCAGAATGGCTGTTGCAAAAGCAACATACCTTGAACCCCAAATCGAGAATGAACTAGACATAATCCCTTCAGCTTTAGTAATAGGGGGTGGAATAGCAGGAATCACAGCTGCTACATCTTTGGCAAGACAGGATTTCCAAGTCTATCTGGTTGAAAAAGAAACGGAACTTGGCGGTATGTTGAAGCAGCTCTACAAACTGCAACCAACTGAACGTGATGCTGCCAAAATTCTACATGAGGCAATCACCGCTGTAAAATCCAATAGCAATATCCGCGTGTATACATCGACATTTGTCAGTCAAGTGAGTGGGTTTATTGGCAACTTCAAAGTGGATCTGCAGTCTAATAGCTCTGGTCAAACTGAGCAAATTAAAGTAGGTACAATAATTGTAGCCACAGGAGCCGAGGTTTTCAAACCTGTTGGATTCTATGGATATAAGGAAAATCAAAACGTTATCACACAGTTAGAGCTGGAACAGCTTCTTAAAAGTGGAAAATTGAAGACCCCTGAAAGAGTTGTCATGATCCAGTGTGTAGGATCAAGAGAGAGAACGGGAAGGACATATTGTTCAAGAATATGCTGCCAAGTAGCTCTTAGCAACGCTTTCCAACTCAAGAAGCTATTTCCCGACATTAACGTAAGCATACTCTTTAGAGACATTCAAACCTACGGCGAAAACGAGCACTTTTACAAGGAAGCAAGAAAAGACCTTGTAAGCTTCATACGTTATGATTCAAACCGACCCCCAAAAGTAGAAAGTAAACCAGATGGCAGCTTACTTGTGACAGTCTATGATACTTACTTAGGAGCTGAAATCGAGCTGGAAAGCGACCTTGTGGTTTTATCTACACCGCTTATTCAGCATGAAGATGGCAGAAAACTTTCCTCTGTTCTCAAGGTACCTTTGGGTGCAGACGGTTTCTTCTTTGAAGCTCACCCGAAACTCAGACCTGTAGAATTTGCATCAGAAGGAATATACATTTGTGGAACAGCCCATGGCCCTAAAGATGTAATAGAGAGCATTTCTCAAGCATACGCGGCTGCTTCTAAAGCTTCTATTCCGATGGCAGCTGGAAAAATTAAAGCAGGCGCAGTGAAAGCAACGGTTAACGAGGAAAAATGCATTAATTGTGATGCATGTGTGGTTTCTTGCGTCTTCAACGCCATCGAAGCCTCACCCTTTGGGCTTCCAAGAATAATTGAGGCTAACTGCAAAGGTTGTGGTGTCTGTGTATCAGAATGCCCAACAGGAGCTATGCAACTAAAACAATTCAAGGATGACCAGATTTCTGCAGCGATTGAGGCACTCTTCAAACCTGAGAAACACAATGATGCAAAGGGCGATTTCAAGCCGGTTATACTATGTTTCGCTTGCCAATGGTGTTCTTACGCTGCCGCTGATCTTGCAGGAGTATCCAGAATTCAGTATCCCCCAAACGTGCGGATTTTAAGGATTCCTTGTAGCGGCAGGGTTGACGTGAATCATATTATGAAGGCATTTCAAAGCGGCGCGGACGGGGTTATCATAACGGGTTGTCTCATTGGAGATTGTCATTACATAGACGGCAACGTGAAGGCTAAAGAAAGAGCAGATATCATTCAGAAGTCTATAGAAGCGATAGGCATAGATCCGAAACGCCTAGAAATCGGGTTCGCCTCATCCTCCGAAGGGCAAAAATTCGCATCTATGATGACAGACTTTGTAAAACAAATTGAAAAGCTTGGACCAAACTTGTCAAGGCTTAAATCAAGGAGTGAAAAACTTGTATAAAATAGAGTCAAAACGCAATCTGGCTCCACACATTAACCTATTTACCTTTTCAGCAAAAGAAGTAGCCGCAAAGAGCAAGCCAGGGCAATTCGTGATTTTAAGAATAAATGAGAATGGCGAAAGAATACCCTTAACGATTGCAGATGTTGACGTAGAAAAAGGAACAATATCAGTAGCTTGCCATGAAGTAGGTAAAACAACAACACAGCTTGGAAAATTAAACACAGGAGACTCTATATCAAACTTGTTGGGGCCTCTTGGGAAACCAGCGGAAATTAAGAAATTCGGCACAGTTATCTGTGTTGGTGGCGGAGTCATGGCAGCTCCACTGCATTTTAAAGCCAGAGCCCTTCGAGATGCAGGCAATTACGTTATCGGAATAGTCGGAGCAACAACAAAGGATCATTTGATTTTCTTAGATGAAATGGGCAAGACATGCAACGAACTGTATGTAGCCACAGATGACGGATCAAAGGGTTACAAAGGAATAGATTTTCTCAAAGACCTGATTAGAGAAAAGAAAATTGATCATGTTGTGGCAGGAGGACCTATTCTGATGATGAAAACTGTATCGGATCTCACCCGCCAACAAGGGATACCTACAATCGTGGATTTGATTCCAATAATGGTCGATGGTATGGGAATGTGCGGCGCCTGCAGAGTTACTGTTGACGGAAAAATGATGTTTGCCTGCGTAGACGGTTTAGAATTCAATGGACACAAAGTCGACTTCGACGAGTTACTCGCACGCCTCAAGATGTACACACCCCAAGAAAAGCTTGCACTCGTTTTCTGGGAGAAAGGAGAAAAACTCGAATGACCACACCCAAAACCAAGTTCAGCAAAGAAGCTGTTCCTATGCCTAAACAGACCCCAGAAGAACGTACGCATAACTTTAGAGAAGTGGCGATTGGATACACTGAAGAAAATGCCATAGCCGAAGCAGAAAGATGCCTCCAATGTAAAGAAGCACCATGTATCAAAGGGTGCCCAGTTGAGGTGAGCATTCCAGAGTTTATAAAATTAATTAAAGAACACAAATTCAGTGAGTCTGCTAGACAAATTAAGGAAAAAAACAGTCTGCCTGCAGTTTGTGGACGTGTTTGTCCCCAAGAGGAACAGTGCCAATCCAAATGCACAGCCGGAAAAATAGGCGACCCCATCTCAATTGGGAGATTGGAAAGGTTCGTGGCTGATTGGGAAAGACAACACGGCTTTGTAATCCCAGAAAAATGCCCACCATCAGGCAAGAAGGTAGCAGTCATCGGCGCTGGTCCAGCTGGGTTGACTGTTGCCGCGGACTTGATTAAGCTTGGACATGAAGTCACGATTTTTGAAGCTTTGCATATGCCAGGAGGCGTTCTCTCCTATGGCATTCCCGAGTTTAGGTTGCCTAAGAAGATTGTTGTAGCCGAAGCAGAATTCATTGAGAAGCTAGGAGTAACACTGAAAACTGACGTGTTGATCGGAAGATTGCACACAATAGAGGAGCTCCTCTGTCAATTTAACGCAGTCTTCATAGGTACCGGTGCAGGTCTTCCGACTTTCTTGGGAATACCAGGTGAGAACCTATGCAGGATATATTCAGCCAACGAATTTCTCATACGCGTCAACCTCATGAGGTCATATGACTTTCCAAGAGCTGATACACCCATATACGGAGGAGAAAAAGTAGCAGTTATTGGGGGAGGCAACGTTGCCATGGACGCTGCCAGATGCGCTCTGAGATTAGGCGCAAAAGAAGTGAAAATCGTCTATAGACGCTCCAAAGAGGAGATGCCAGCTAGAGCCGAGGAAATCGAAAATGCAGAAGAAGAGGGCATCGTATTTGAATTCCTAACGAGCCCACTGAAACTTATAGGAAATGAAAGACGAAACGTTAAGGCGATTGAATGCATAAAGATGCGTTTGGCAGAGCCAGACAAGAGAGGAAGGAGACGACCAGTGCCAATTGAAGGATCGAATTTCGTAATGGACGCAGACATGGTTATAATGGCTATCGGAAGAACCCCAAACCCGATAATAAAGCAGACTACCGACGGACTAGCAACTGCAGAATGGGGAGGAATAATAGTAGACGAGAATGGAAAAACAAGCATCGAAGCTGTGTTTGCTGGAGGAGACATAGTCACAGGAGAAGCAACAGTAATCAGCGCAATGGGAGCAGGCAGAAA
>CAZXGX010000065.1:0-11366 GCA_964640475.1 uncultured Candidatus Bathyarchaeia archaeon | reverse complement strand
CTTCACACAGCCTGGTGCGAAAGTTTTTGACAAGCGGGTAGCCGAGGATCTCCTTCAGAGAGCGGTTGGGTTTTTTAGATCGAGCATCCTTGCCCAGTCCGGCCGTCAGTCCAAGAACTTGCCAGTTGGCCGCGCGATAGCACGTCCCGCGAAACATCCCCGGATCTACAAAGGTTTCCAGGTAATAGATGGGATGGCCGTAGGCGCGATTCCATTCCTCAGACAACAGCTGCGCCATGCGGCCGAGGATGTGGGAGGCCAAGTGAGGAACCTGGATGAAAGGCAATACCAGGAATCTTGTATTGTAGGCAAGAAAGCGAATGTTCTTGCGCCGGGCTTCCGCCGGCCAGCCGATGAAGCGATCGCGGGGGCCCAGATGACGGGGAGCCGAAGACCAGGCCAGGCAGGCGATAGGGCGGCCCGTGGCATATATTAAAAATTTGAGATGTTCCCCAACCGGCTGTGCGTACCCGAGGTAGTGGTGCCGGTCGAGCAAGCTGTTGAAAAGCGGCTCCTCCCACGTATGCCGCACTTGATGAAACTCCAGAGGCCGGATTGCCGCCAGATCCGCCTGCAGCGGAGTCGTATCCACAAGCGCTGGAATCGGTTTCTTTCGATCCGCCGCGCGCTCTGCCAGTGGGTTTGGATTCACCCAGCGGACTGGCGGCAGTTCGATGCAGCCCTCCCGATGAAGGTGAAGCATGAGTCCGCGGCACACCATGTCGCGCAACGCTCCATTGGCCTGCCGCCAGTTCCAGGCTTCGCACAGTTTCTTCGACAGATCCCTCCGGCTCGACGAAGGATGTTCGGCAATGAGCTGCCTGATAAAAAGGATATCGGCATCAGTAATGTCCCGGCCGCGATACGAGAGCACTTTGTCTTCCATGACCCGTACGGTAGCAGATCTGAAAACGGAACGCAAATGCTATTTGCGCTTTTTCTTCAGGGGCCCACCTGTTTCCATACGGGAGCGCCCTTTGCCGTGGACGGATCTCCCGCCGCAAGCAGAACCTGCAATTGGTGCGCTTCCAGAGTGCGCGACAACTCTGGCGGATTGCCCGGCCAATAGCGAAAACGTCCGGCCGATAAACGCTTTTGGATCAGATAAAAACCCTGGCCATCATAACAGAGCGCTTTGATTGCCGTGCCCCTCCGGCTGCGGAAGACAAACAGCCATCCGGCAAAAGGGTCGGATTTCAACATATGCTTGCAGACCCGCGCCAAGCCGTCAATGCCATTGCAGAAATCGACCGGCTCAACAGCGACAACAACGCGCATGTGGGACGTGACCTGAATCATCGTTTTGCACGCCCACAGCCAAAAGATATCAAACCGCTCTAAATCGAGTCATGCCGCTCTGCCGAAAGGACCCCCCTAAGTCGGAATGAACTGTTTGCAGTCAGCACAAAATGACGAGTGACGAATGTCGAATGATAAATTAAAACATCTATTCCGGTTTGCCGGCGCCCGGCTGAAAATACTGGGATTCATCATTCTGCTTGGCTCGTCGCTCGCAATTTTGTCCGGCGCCCAAAACGGCGGATGGATGATGTTTCGCGGCTCGCAGTCGCTCATAGGAATCGCTGCAGCGGATTTGCCGTCGAATCTCAAATTGCGCTGGAGCTTCCAGGCAAAGGATTCCATCGAACCTTCCGCCGCTATTGTCGCCGGCGTCGTTTATGTCGGATCCATGGACAAATCGCTTTACGCCATTGATTTGGCCTCCGGCAAGCTGCGCTGGAAATACAGCGTAGCAGCGTCTATTCAGGAATCGTCGCCCTGCGTTCTCAATGGCGTTGTCTATGTGGGAGATCTGGACGACATTTTTCATGCAGTCGATGCAGCCACAGGAAAAGCTCGTTGGACTTTTAAAGCAGAGAGTGAAATAAAATCCTCGCCAACATGGGATGGCGATCGAGTGTATTTTGGATCTTACGACCAAAACCTCTACTGTTTGTCTGCGGATTCCGGCGCGCTGCTCTGGAAATACACAACCGACGGCCCCATTCATGGGACTCCTTCCATCGATGAAGGGATTGTCTATATATCGGGTTGCGACGAAAATTTCCGGGCGATCCATGCAACGACGGGGAAACAGGCTTATTCTGTGCCGCTCGGGAATTATGCGGGCGCTTCTGCGGCAATCCGGGATGGGCGCGCTTTCGTCGGAACTTTCGGGAGCGATGTGCTTTGCATAGATCTCCGGAGTCGATTGATCCAATGGGCTTACCGGCATCCTGACCGCAATTTCCCTTTTTATTCCTCAGCGGCTGTGACCGAAAATCGAATTATCCTTGGCGGAAGGGATAAAATAATCCACTGCCTGAATCGGGCGACAGGCAAGGAAGTCTGGAGTTACACCACGAAAGCTCGAGTGGAATCATCGCCACTTGTTTCCGGCAACCGGGTTTCCATTGGCTCCAATGACGGGCGCCTGTATCAACTGGACTTGGCATCGGGCAAGAAAACCTGGGATTTCAATGCAGGCGCTCCCCTGTCGGCTTCACCGGCGGCAGCGCAAAAATCTTTGGTCATCGGGTCGCAGGATGGCGTGCTTTATTGCTTCGGCAACTGAACAGTTGTTGTTCGCCAAGAAACAGTTGTCGTTCGCCAAGAATTAGTTGCTGCGCGCTAACTGAGAATAGTAATATTCAGTAGGGTAACAGGATTATTGAGCCCTGGTATTGCCTTGGTGGGATTTCTGTTCATACCGGAAGGAATGCTACTGAATGTTATCACGGCGAGATTTATTAGTGGGCGCCGGGTCATTGGCTGCCAGCGCTCTGCTGCCTATTGGATTGCTGGAAGCTGCAGACTCCATAGATTGGCCCCAGTTCCGCGGCCCGCAACGAGACAATATCTCCAAAGAGATGGGGTTGGCTCGCAAGTGGCCGCCCGCAGGGCCAAAGCTGCTCTGGTCCGTGCCCGTAGCACAGGGGTACGCGGGAGCCGCAATCGTTGGCGGGCGCGTTTACCACCATGATTACGACGGAGCCAAGGGCGAATGGTGTGTAAACTGCCGCAACTTCTCCGATGGCAAACTGGTATGGCAGTTCCGTGAGGCGCGCGAGATCCGGCCGAACCACGCCATCACCAGGACGGTCCCCGCGGTGGACGCGAAATTTGTATTCTCGCTGGATCCGAAGGCGGTGCTGCACTGTCTGGAAGTGAAAACCGGCAGGCAGGTGTGGCGGAAGAGCTTGGTCGCCGATTATAAAGCCGCCATACCTTCCTGGTATAACGGCCAGTGTCCGCTCATGGAGTCCGACCGGTTAATCATTGCCACCGGCGGCGCAGCTATCTTGGTAGCGATAGATAAAGCCACCGGGAAAGACATCTGGCGCACTCCGAATCCCGGCAACCTTCTGATGTCGCATTCGAGCATCATACCGGCTACGCTTGTGGGCGAGAAACAGTACCTCTACGGAACGCTCAAGGGACCGCTTGGCGTTTCCGCGGCCAACGGCAAATTGCTGTGGGAGTTTCCGCGGAAATTCAACGTAGCAGTGGCGCCCTCCCCTATAGCAGTGAGCGAGGATCGCGTCTTCATGACCGGCAGCTATGACGCCGGCAGCGTGATGGTGCGCATCAAGAAAAACGGCCCTGTTTTCCAGGCCGAGCCGGTTTTCGACATGAAGAACAACGAGTGGAACTCTGAAGTTCACACCCCGATCCTCTACAAGGGTCTGATGTTTGCGGTGGGCAAGAAGAAGCGAGGCCTGTTCACGTGCCTGAATCTCGATGGCAAAGAGGTGTGGACCAGCGAGGGGAAAGCTAGCTTCGGCCTCGGGGGGTACATCATGGCGGACGGAATGTTTTTCGTGATGGAAGGCGACACCGGCAAACTGCACATGATCGAGGCCAGCACCACCGGTTATAACGAACTGGGCAGTGCTCAAGTGCTCAGCGGCCAGGAGGTCTGGGGACCAATGGCAATTTCCGGCGGCAGAATGGTGCTGCGCGACCTTTCCAAGATGGTCTGCATAGATCTCCGCGCTTGACAAGGAATACAGCCATGCAATACCGGAAGATTCGAATCATTTCGGGAAAGGGCGTCGGCCCGGCCGAGTTTCATCAGGCGTTGCGCGGCATTGCGCTTGATAAGCAGGGCCGCCTGTATGCCGCGGGCGATTCAGAAGTGAAGGTTTTTGATGCAGCCGGCGTGCTAGAGCGGCGATGGTCTTCGGCTCTGCCTCCCTATTCAGTGGCTGCGAGCGCCGACGGCAATGTTTGGGTGGGACAAACGGGGCAGATCGAGATTTTCGACGGCGCAGGCAAATTGCAGCGAACCTGGAAAAACGGCGCGCATTGGGGGCTTGTCACTTCCATCGGATTTCTTAAGGACTGGGTATTGATTGGCGATGCTTCGCATCGGTGCATTCACCGCTGCGAAGCATCAGGCAAAAGCCTTAACAGCATCGGCAAGGACAATCCGTTGGACGGGCTGGCCATTCCCAACGGAGTGGTGGATTTCGGAGTCGATCCTCATGGCGTGATTCACGTGGCGAATCCGGGCAAGCACCGCGTTGAACGCTACTCGCCGGAGGGCAGCCTATTGGGACACATGGGAAAATTCACCGGATCCGACCCAACGGGTTTTTCGGGCTGCTGCAATCCCACCAATGTCGCTGTCGTCGGTCCGGATTTGCTGTGCGTAACCGAGAAAGCGGGCCCTCGGGTCAAGATTTACGATTATGCGGGCAAACTCCTGGCGATGATTGAGAGCGCTGGTTTCCATCCTGGTACAAAGAACATGGATGTGGCTGTGGACGGGCGCAGGCATATTTTCGTTTCTGATCCGGCAAAGCTGGCGGTGTTTGAGTTTGAGCCCGCAGGAGGCGCCCAGCCATGAGCGATGCGGTAAGCAGAAGGGAAATGTTGAGCAAGGTTGTGCGCGGCTCGGTCCTGGTCGGAATGGGCGGCGCGGTCGTTTTCCTGGTGCAGAAGGCGCACGGTGAAATTGTCTGGCAGGTGGACGCATCCCGGTGCCTCAACAGCCGCCTGGACGAAGTGGGCAAGGAGGCTTGCACCCTGTGCACCAGCGAGTGCGTTGTGTCGCTCTCCGCCGTGCGTGCGGTGAATGAGTATTCCAAGTGCGGTCGTTGCTACATCTGCCCCGCCTACTTCGATATCACCAGCGCGGTGAACGAGCAGGGACTGCCCAGCCAGAAACTATGCCCGCGCGATGCCATTGCGCGCAAACCCATCGGCAAGGAAGATCCCGAAGACCCGGCCAACAATTTCTACGAATATATCATCGACGAAGTAAAATGCGATGGTTGCGGACGCTGCGTTATGAAGTGCAAGGAGCCCCTGGGGCTCGGGTCCATCACGTTGAAGGTGCGCTACAACAAATGCCTCGATTGCAACCATTGCGCCATCTCGCTTGCATGCCCCCAAGACGCCATCAGCCAGGTGCCGAAAAAGACGGGCCTGGAATCCACTCTGGCGAGGCATGGGGAGTGACATGCCAAGGTTGCAACGTTCACTGACGGTACTGCTGCTGCTGAGCGCTGTCGCTGTTGCGCCGCTGTGCGCGCAGGGCGTTCAATATGAGCGCCCCGTGGAGACAGCGCCGCAGCCGGACGCCATCGGCGGCAATTACCAGACGCCTGCAGTGCAGAAGCCCCTGCCGCGCGGATGGTGGCTCGATGTGCTGGATGTTGTGCTGCTGGCTGCTGCGATGGGCGCTTCCGTGTGGATCGTAATCAAGCGCCGCAAACGCCGCTGGCTGGTCGGCCTTACCATCGTTTCGCTGGCATACTTCGGCTTCTATCGCGAGGGCTGCATCTGCCCTATCGGTTCCATTCAAAATGTGGCGGTAGCGCTGGTCGATCCGAAGTACTCGATTCCCTTAGTGGCGATCGCGCTATTTTTCATGCCGCTTGTGGTATCGCTGTTTTTCGGGCGTGTCTACTGCGGCGGCGTGTGCCCTCTGGGAGCGATGCAGGAACTGGTAGTGATCAAGCCGCTGCGCGTGCCCCAGCGCCTGGATCAGACGCTGGGCCTGCTCAAGTATGCATATCTTGCACTGGCCATCCTCTTTGCCCTCAAGCCAGAGATGACGCGCGATTTTCTTATTTGCCGGTTTGACCCTTTCGTAGGATTCTTCCGCTTCACGGGGCAACCTTATATGTTGGCGATAGGCGGCGCATTTCTAATCGGCGGCATGTTTATCGGGCGGCCGTATTGCCGTTACCTGTGTCCTTACGGCGGGCTGCTTGCGTGGTGCTCAAGGCTGGCTCGGAAGGGCGTGACGATTACACCGGACAAGGAACTCGATTGCGGATTGTGCACGGAAGCGTGTCCTTACGGCGCCATAGAACAGATGCGGGCGGTGCGGCGCAAGTGCCTTTATTGCGCGCGCTGCTACGCTTCCTGCCCGCGGGATGGCGAACTGGCGCAAGCCAAAAAGAATCTCGTGGAGATTGGGGGTGGGCGGTGAGTCCTGCCTTGTTGCGCCGCGCGGCGTGGGCCTCTGGAGTTTTGCTTTTTGCCGGCATTGCTGCGCTGATGGCAGGCTGGGGCATTGCAGCCAAGCGAGCGCCCAAAGACGACCAGATTGTCAAGGAGCTGCAGCAGCAAGTGCAGGAAAATGCGGCTGTCGCGCCGAAACTGGAGGCCGAACAGAAGCGCATTACGGATGCTCGCCTTGCGCGGCGCACCAGAGATCGCGTCATTGGCTGGGGCTTGGTAGCGTGTTCGGCGATCTTCCTGCCTTCGATGAAGCGACTCCTCGCACTCGGCGGACGCAAAACAATAGAGATGCACAAGCTCGCGGCTGCGCCGGCATCCGACGGCAAAAGGCAGAAGAGAAAGCGCAAGAGCGCCGCACCGGCGCAACCTTTGGCAGCCACGCTGGACGTAAGTTTCGTGGATCAGGCGGTAGAGCAATACGGGCGCGGCAAAGAAGCAGCCATCCCGCTGCTTCAGGCAATCCAAAAATCCTATCGCTACCTTCCGGACGAAGCCCTGCGCCGCTTGTGCGAGATCACCCAGATCACTCCAGCGGAGATCGTGGGCACGTCCTCGTTCTACGGGCAGTTCCGGCGGTCGCCTGTGGGGAAGCACATCGTTCGCGTGTGCCACGGCACAGCGTGCCATGTGGCGGGTGCGCGCCAGATTTCGGATGAACTGCGCCGCCGCCTCAAGATCTCGGAAGGCGCCGATACGGATGCGGATCGCATGTTCACGCTCGAAGAGGTGGCGTGCCTGGGCTGCTGCAGCCTTGCGCCGGTGCTGATGGTAGACGAACACACGGCGGGGCGACTAACGACCTCCACCGCTTTCGCAGCGCTCGAATATGTGAAAGAAGAGGAAACGGCTTGAAAGCAGCGATAGAGATTCGGGTGGGGCTGGGTTCGTGCGGCGTAGCGAGCGGCGGTGAACCTGTCCGCGATGCATTGCTCGCAGCGGCCTCTCAGGCAGGGGCGCACGGCGTTGTCAAAACGGTGGGCTGCAACGGCATGTGCCACCGTGAGCCCATGGTGGAAGTGGTGACAGCCGATGGGCATGCCATTCTCTACGGCAACGTGAGCGTGGATGCGGCGCATGCGATTGCGCGCGAGCACCTGCGTCCGAAATCGGCTGCCGTTCGCGTACGCTGGACAGCGGAGAGCGCTGCGGCTGTTTTCAGCAAAAATGCAGCGGCCGCAGACTCCAGCGTCTGCAAACTGGACCGGCGCGGCGGGCCCGCAGCAAGTTACCTTGCCAAACAGCAGCGCATCGTCCTCGAGAACTGCGGCGAGATTGATCCGCTCAAAATGGACGATTATCTTGCGCGCGATGGGTATCGCGCGCTTGAACGCTGCATCAAGGCGTCGAATCCCGAGCAGGTCATTGCGTCCATCCTCGAATCGCGGTTGCGCGGGCGCGGGGGGGCGGGATTCCCGACAGGGCGCAAATGGTCGCTCGGCCGCGCTCAGAAGGGCGACGTCAAATATGTAATCTGCAACGGCGACGAAGGAGATCCGGGCGCGTTCATGGACCGCCTGGTGCTGGAATCGGACCCCCACCGAGTGTTGGAGGGCCTGGCTATCGCTGCGTTCGCCGTGGGTGCCGCCGAAGGCTATCTCTATATCCGCACCGAATATCCGCAAGCGGTGCGCCACGTTAAGGCCGCCATCCTGCAAGCAGAAGAGCGCGGCATTCTGGGCGCAAACATGTTCGGTTCGGGTCTGGCGCTGCGCCTCGAAGTGCGGGAAGGCGCGGGCGCCTTTGTGTGCGGCGAGGAGACGGCGCTGATTCAATCGCTCGAAGGCAAACGCGGCATGCCGCGCCTGCGTCCTCCCTATCCGGTGGAACGCGGCCTGCACGGGAAGCCTACTGTCATCAATAATGCCGAAACGCTGGCTTGCGTACCATGGATCCTTCGCCATGGTCCACAAGCGTTTGCTGCGTTCGGCACCGCCACCAGCAAGGGAACTAAGGTATTTGCGCTCGCCGGCAAGATCAACCGCGGCGGCTTGATCGAGGTCCCGATGGGGATGACGATCCGCGAAATAGTGGAAGAGATCGGCGGAGGCGTCAAGAACGGCCGCACATTCAAGGCTGTGCAGCTTGGAGGCCCGTCCGGCGGGTGCATTCCCGCGCAGCTCGCCGATACGCCCATCGATTACGATGCGCTGGCCAAGACCGGCGCCATTATGGGCTCGGGCGGCATGGTGGTGCTGGACGACCGGGATTGCATGGTGGACATCGCGCGCTTCTTCCTGCGCTTCACGCAAGCCGAATCTTGCGGCAAGTGCACCTTTTGCCGCATCGGCACCAAGCGCATGCTGGAGATCCTGGACCGGTTGTGCGAAGGCAAGGGACGCAGGGGAGACATTGAAAAACTCGAAGAGCTGGCCGCCTACGTGAGCCGCGGCAGCTTGTGCGGCCTGGGGCAGACCGCGCCCAATCCTGTGCTCACAACGCTTCGCTATTTCCGCGAAGAGTACGAGCAGCACCTGCACGAACGGCGTTGCGCCGCGGGCTGTTGCCCCGCGTTGATTCATTACCGCATTAATGACAACTGCATTGGCTGCACGCTGTGCGCCCAAGCATGCCCGGTAAGCGCCATCGCCTGCCGCCCTTATGAACGGCACGCAGTGGATGATGCGCTGTGCACGCGTTGCGATATGTGCCGGCAGGTGTGCCAGGACGACGCGGTCGAGGTGGCAGGATGATCAACCTCACGATTGACGGAAGGCAAATCGCGGTCGAAGAAGGCGCCACGGTGTTAGCCGCAGCTGCACGCCTGGGGATCCGCATCCCCACCTTGTGTCATGTGAAGGGCGTCGAGCCGACAGCATCGTGTTTTTTATGCGCGGTGCAGATTGAAGGGCGTCACGCTTTTTTGCCGGCCTGCGCCATGCCGGTTTCCGAAGGAATGGCGGTCCATACAGCCAGCGAAGAGGTGCGCCAAGCGCGGCGCATAGCCCTGGAGCTTCTGTTTTCCGATCACGCCGGCGAGTGCGAAGCGCCTTGCACCGCCCGCTGTCCGGCGGGCTTAAACATCCCCGGTTTCATGCGGGAGATTGCGATCGGCGATAGCTCCCGCGCCATGCAAGTGATCTCGGAACGGCTGGCCCTCGCCGGCTCGCTTGGGCGTGTTTGCCCTCGCCTTTGCGAAAAGGATTGCCGCCGCTGCACATTCGATCAAGGTCTGACCATCGGGGCGCTGCATCGTTACGTGGCGGACCTAGACGGCGAAACTCCACGACCCTTCCTGCCTGCACGCGCAAAGGCTAGCGGCAAAAGCGTGGCAATTATCGGCGCAGGACCGGCGGGCCTGACCGCGGCGTATTACCTGCAACAGAAAGGCCATGCCTGCACGATCTATGATGCACAACCGCTGCCCGGCGGCATGCTGCGCTATGGAATTCCAGAGTACCGGCTGCCCAAGCATGCACTCGACTCCGAAATTGCCTCCGTGCGCGAACTGGGCGCCGATTTCCGCATGGGCAAGCGATGGGGCAGAGACTTTATGCTCGCAGAGTTGCGCGAGCAGTATAACGCCGTATTCATCGCCATCGGGGCGCAAGGGGCGCAAGAACTGCGATGCCCCGGCGAAGAGCACGCGCTGGCGGGCATCGGATTTCTCGCACAGGTGGTCGGTGGAGCCGCGCCGGAGATCGGCAAAGATGTGATCGTGCTGGGCGGCGGCAACACCGCGATGGATTGCGCGCGCACCGCCATCCGACTTGGTGCGCGCGTGCGCGTGTTTTACCGCCGCACCCGGCAGGAAATGCCCTGCCTGATGGAAGAAGTGGAGGGCGCAGAAGCGGAGGGCTCTCACATCGAATATCTGCTATCGCCGGTGCGCCTGGAAAAGCGCGGTCCAGCCCTGATCCTCACCTCCCAACGCATGGAACTGGGCGAGCCCGATGCGTCGGGGCGACGCAGGCCCGTCGCCGTGAAGGGCTCCGAGTTCTCCGTGGAGTGCTCCAGCGTAATCGCCGCTGTCGGTCAATCCGTGGAGCGTGCACTCGCCGAGCAGGAAGGCCTGCGCGTGACGGCTTGGGGCATCGCGGCAGACGAGCGCACGATGGCCGCCAGCCTGCCGGGCGTTTTTGCGGGCGGAGACGCGGTGCTGGGCGCCGACCTCGCAGTTCGCGCTGTGGCCGCCGGAAGAATGGCGGCGGCTTCCATTCATCAATACCTCACGGAAGAGCCCGTGACCGGAGAACCTGGGCTTGCAGCCATCGGGATGCGGCCGGTGGATGAGGATGAACGCGCAGCAATGTTCCGCGCTATCGAGCGTGCGCCGCGCGTTCGCTTGCCGGAGCTTGCCATGGAGCGCCGGCTCGCCGGCTTCGAAGAGGTGGAGGGCAGGCTCTCCGATGCAGACGCTCAGCGCGAAGCGCGCCGCTGCATGACCTGCGGATGTCGCAAGGCCGACTGCTGCACCCTCCGACGTCTCGCCACCGAGTATGGCGCGGACGTTTACCGTTACTCCGGCGTGCGCCGCCGATTTGCGGAAGATGCTTCCCACCCGGAGATTATCTATGAGCCTGGGAAATGCATCTCCTGCGATGCCTGCGTGCGTATTGCAGCCGAGGCAGGAGAAGAGCTGGGCATGACGATGATTGGCCGCGGATTTGATGTGAGGGTGGCGCCTCCGTTCGGAAAGCCTCTATCGGAAGCTTTAATCAAAACCGCCCGCCAATGCGCTGAATCATGCCCTACCGGAGCGCTGGCGCTGCGCACCAAGAGGGCCTGCGAATGCAAGTGAAACGGGATTTAAATAATGCCCGCTGGACTTTTAAGACTGAGAGTGAAATAAAATCCGCGCCAACATGGGATGGCGACTGAACATTATGAGAATTGCGTGTCCTTTCGGTAAGCCTGCAATCGCAAATATTTCCGCGTGAGCCCGCGCAAGT
>CAZXGX010000064.1:0-11539 GCA_964640475.1 uncultured Candidatus Bathyarchaeia archaeon | reverse complement strand
ATTTTTGGATGGCAAACCATTAAAGCGGAATTCTTTGTATTTCTTTGATTACATCAAGTTCTGAGTCGTCGCTAATGATTTTTGTAATCTTTTTCTCAAGGGCACAGGCAATGTGTATTGCATCTCTTGGGTTAACTTTGCGTTTCTCGATTAATCTTTGGGCATGGCTTACAACTGAAGCATCTGTTGTAATCAACTTCAAGTTGGGGAAACCAAGCAGTTTTTTCCCTTGATTTATCCCCTCACTTCTACCCATAGTTTTACTGACAACCCACACCACCTCGTCCCATGTCAAAGTCGAGGTATAGGCATCCAATTTTCCAGTCTCAACACTTGACAGTATCTCTTTTGCTTTTTTCGCTTTAGGCTCGGATTCCGCCTGATAAATTACTGGGTAAATGAAAACGTTGGAATCAAGGTAAGGCATTACTGTTTGCGACCTCTTTTAGAATAAGCTGCTTTACATTTATGGCCTTTTTCAGTTTTGGCGAGCTAGTACTTGTGTAATATTCGGTATAATTCCCATCAATTTTGGGCTTGCTTATCACTATTTCATCATCGCGCAACTCGACTACTACATCAACGCCAGGTTTTAGGCCGAGTGCCTCCCTCATAGGCTTGGGAATCAGAATTTGCCCTTTGGGCCCAACACTCTTTTTTGTCATAGTTAATAATTGGTAATACCTAAATTTAATACTTTCTTACCAAAAAATAATACCAAAATTTTCGATCTGGTGAGACCCTGACCCTGAGCGGAAGCACAATAAGAATAATCAATTAGAAATTGAGCGGGCCCGGTGGGATTTGAACCCACGATCTCCGGCTCCGAAGGCCGACACCTTAATCCGTGCTAGGCTACGAGCCCCTAACTCTTGAACCCTACAACTCAATATTGGAGTTGCACATAAAGATTTACGGCAATCCCTATTAAATCCATCTTCAAGGCGATACCTGGACGAACAGATTTTTTTCAACAATAAATCTAAACGTTATTTTTGTAATTAAGTTACCACAACATTAAATATTACAGCATTACATAATATCAATATGATATTTACATGACTGAATACTCCACAATTTCAATCCCAACCGAGGTCAAAAAGCGCCTAGAAGAAGCTAAAGGCAAAAAAGAATGGGGAGAATTCATACTTGACCTATACACTGAAGCACAGAGATTGAAAAGCAAAAAAGCGTTCAATGAACTCACTGAAATACTAACAGATGAAGACTTGAAAGCTATGGAAGAATCCAGTAAAGAATTCAGGGAGAAGTTCACTTTTAGATGAATCTTCTGGATACTAGTGTAATCATCAAAATGCTTAAAGAGAAAAAACATAAACAAGGATTCATCTCACCCCTAACACTTATTGAAACACTAAGAGGAATAGAAAACAACAAAAAAAGAATAAAAATAAAAGAGCTAATTGAAGAAAGCTTTAACGTTATAAACATAGACAACGAAATAATAGCAGAATACTGCGAAATATACATTCAACTAAAGAAAACAGGAAACTTGTTGCCAGACGCTGACCTACTTATCGCCGCTACAGCTATAGCTAAACGAATTTCACTTGAAACATATGATACACATTTTCACAGAATACTCAACTTAGGCCTAAAAGTTATCAAACCTACAACTGAATAAAGAATTTTTTGCAGTTCCTTTAGGGATTTGAACCCACGATCGCCGTCTCCGAAGGCCGACACCTTAATCCATGCTAGGCTACGAGCCCAATTGTATTATTCATTGTATGCATGCAAAATTATATCAGTAAGTATGTATACATAATGTATGTGGTCCAGATGGCAAGACAAATTTCAGTTTCAAACGAAGTCTACGAACTACTCTTAGAGCGAAAAGGCCAGAAGAGTTTTTCAGAAGTAATCAAAGAAAGCCTCTGTCCAAAAGAAGAAAAAGTAGACATCATGAGCCTAGCAGGCATTCTAAAAGAAGACAAAGAAAAGCTTGAAAAACTAAAACAGCAAATAGCCACCGAAAGAGAGGCAAACTACGGAAGGACATTTGAGTGACACTCCTGGACACCAGCGTAATAATAGATTTCTTAGCAGGCGACCAAAAAATTGTTGCTACAGTAAAAAAAATCTTAGCTACAGAAGACGTTAAAACTACAACCATAACCGAGTATGAATTGCTCAGGCATAAGAGCAAAATAAGAAAACAAGCAGCTGAAAGGTTCCTGTCGGGGGCGACTGTTTGCTCTTTTGATAGAGCCGCCGCTAAAGAAGCAGCCAAACTCTTTGAAGAACTTCAGGGTGCAGGCAGAATGATTAATGAGAATGATTTGTTAATTGCTGGAATTGCACTTGCTAACAATGATGTTTTATTGACCAGAGACCAAAAACTCGCTAGTGTAGGTAAAGAGAACATAAAAATCGTCTAACCATCGTTGGCTTATGGCATGCTTTGTTCTGTTTTTTGTACCGCAAAATTGCTTTTAGGTGTAACTGGGTGCTGGTTTGGGTGCGGACGGATTTGTCTGCATGGATTATATTGATGCCAGCTTACATTGCGCTGTTCTTTGCTGCACAATATTTCTTATGAAGAAAAAAGCAAACGATACATGCTTTCACATCCACAAGAATTCAATTTCAACATGGAGCCATGTTGGGCATGTGTAGAAAAATGCTTATCACACACCAGAACAGGCTTAGAAAAGCAATGCAAAAACAAAAACAAGCTTCCCCCCCTAAGCAGACATATGGCAGAATTAAAACGGTTTCTTCCACATAAAGAGAAAAAAGAGCTATCTAGACCAAAGCCATGATTTACGATAAAAATCTTATCCGTTATTCTTATAAACCCACACTAATATTTACTTCAGACACGCAGAAATGTGGGCCGGTAGCTCAGCACGGCTGGAGCGTTCGACTGATAATCGAAAGGTCGCCAGTTCAAATCCGGCTCGGCCCACCACTAAATTCTTAAAAAAAATTTCCAAGCTTCTATCGTTTATGTATGTCAAGCCATTAAGCTTATAAACAAAACTTGACCAACATATCGTTGGGAGGGCTTATTATTTCAAAAGAAGATGAAATGTTATCTGAATTAAAGAAAATCAGGGAAGCTGTAGAAAAAGCGCCACCACCACCAGCACCAAAGGGCTTATGGAACGAATTTAAGGACTTTCTCTCGAAATACAAGATTTTCGGGCTTGCGGTCGCATTTATCCTCGGCTTGTACTTAGGAACGTTGGTTCAAGCGTTAGTCAAAGACCTGCTATTGCCAGCGATTGGTCTACTAATTCCAGATATGGATAACCTAGCAACTCTTATGATGGGGCCATTTGCAATCGGCGACTTCTTGGTTGCTTTAATAACGTTCCTTATAGTTGCTTTGATCGTATTTATCGCGGTCAAAGTTGTTAAACGGTGGGGCATAGAGTAATCTACGCCTAACCAATAAACTCTTTTTTCTTTTTATTTTACTTGTTAATGTTAAAAGTTATAGTATTTTTTTTAATGCTCAGGGTTTCAAGTATCGGATTAGAGTATTTTTTTTAAAGCATGACGCATTCCTTTAGTGGAAACAAGAAACAAAAGATAAACCATAAATCTACACTTTTTTGCTTTAAACGAGATTTGATATCTATATTACAAATTCATAAACGCTTTATTAAAAAAAAGAGAGTTCAATAGCATTGCGTGTTACAGATGAAGAAGTCAAAACTGGAAGTTTACGAAGATGTACTAAGGATTCTTTTGGATAAGCCTTTAACTTTAGACACCATTGCTTTCGAAGGCAATATGAACTGCGAGAATTTACGTAACAGAATGGATTTCTTAATTGAATATGGGCTTGTTGAAGAAAGAGCATACGAGAAAAAAATCGTTTACGCCTTAACCAACAGAGGTATGGCAATTCACAAGACGCTCACTCTTACAAAACGTTTAGAAAAACTGCAAGCAGACGTCAGAAAACTTGATGCTGAAGCACAAGAAGTTCAAACATTCCAAGAAAACACTTGGAAAACAAAACCTAAACCCTAACAGAAAGCACTTAAGTAAGCAAAAGAGTTTCCTTAACGAAAAAGCATGCCTCAGCTTTCTGCAAAAGCACTCTTTAACCTAAACCAAAAAGAACTTCTGGATTTATTAGACTCAAAGGTTCTAATGCAAAAAAGTAAACAGATCCGTTTCTACGCACCCAGCTTTATTAATTATAAAACACGACATTTCTGCTCATCACCGAATGATTTTCCGACAATTTCAGTTACTGGCGATAACTGTGCACTTAATTGTAGGCATTGCGCAGGCAAAGTTTTAGAAACAATGCATCCAGCAGAGACACCCCAAAAACTGTATTCACTCTGCACTAAATTAAAAAAAGACGGCGCAGTGGGCTACCTAATCAGTGGCGGATGCCTACCCAATGGAACAGTTCCGCTAAAACAGTTCACTTCAACAATCAAGCGGGTCAAACATGAACTTGATTTAACAGTTTTTGTTCACACTGGCTTAATTGACCAAGAAACTGCAAAACTGTTAAAGGAATCAGGTGTTGATGCAGCCTTAATTGATGTAATTGGTTCACAAGAAACCATAAACGATACTTTCAATCTTGATGTTAAAGTTGAAGATTATGCTGCTTCGCTTAAGGCACTTAATGATGCAGAGTTATGTTTTGTGCCTCACGTAATAGTTGGATTAAACCAGGGTAAACTAGACGGAGAACTAAACGCATTACGTATGATTTTGCCAACGGCACCCTCAGCAATTGTGATTATTGCATTTATGCCAATACATGGAACAGCCATGGCAAAAGCTGCCCCACCACAACCTACAGATATTGCCAGAATTGTCGCATCTGCACGATTAATGTTTCCAAAAACACCGTTAGTTTTAGGTTGCATGCGACCAAAAGGCAATCTACGTTCAGAAATAGATATTTTAGCACTAAAAGCCGGTGTAGACACGATTGCGTTTCCAAGTGAAGCAGCAATCAATTATGCACATAAACAAGGTTTTAAGGTTTCATTTTCACCTTATTGTTGTGCACAAATCTACAGCGACTTTACATCTCGAAATACTTCGAAGTAGTTAACCTACTTTCTTATTGAAGCATTGTATGCGGTCTTGTACATTTTGTAGCTTATCACAATCGCCCATATGCAACCTGCAAAAGCTGAAATTGCCTCGGGGATAGCCACATTAGGTACATAATGAATTGAAAAAAATAGTATCCACGGTATAGCTGCAACAAAGGAAAAGAGCAATGTAAAAACCGCCAGTTTCACTTGTCGTTTTAGATATAGAGCTGCGGTTATAATCCATAATGCGATGGGTAGAACTATGAAAAAAGTTACTGAAACTATGTAGTGTGTTGGTTTAAAGCTTTCATTAAAAAAGCCAATAGCCATAAGTGACAAACCAGCAACTGCAAAAGCAATTGCACCTATTTTTCCAATCCATTTTTCACCAAGATACACGAATAAACCAAAAACAGCAAAACCAATAGCAAATATTCCACTTGTGTATAAACCAAAATTAAAGAGTGTATTAGTTATTCCCGGCACAACACCTAGGTCGCTTAAGGCATTGTTTGTCCAACTGAATTCTGGATAGGATACTATTGCAGTTAAAATGCTTGTAAAGGCAATTATTGGGACCATTATTCCACAGATTGCTCCCATTTTTTGCTTGTTAATGTTTCCTGAATTTAACATGCCAAGGCTTCCTAAAGTTCAATAATGTATTTTTAGCTTTTAGTCTTTTTTAGGCTTTTAAGTTTCTGCTTTAAACGATATGTCTGATAGCGCTTAAGAATAAACGCACCTATCGATATAGCAAACAAGACATTTAAGGCAATCAATATGAATAGGTTGTCAAAGTCTCTGCCGATAAGGTTTGCATGAACTATACCAAAAAATAAAGCTACATACATTAAGGCATGAAAAGGCCGCCAAAAAGCCGTGATATTTCGTCTTAATAAAACCGCAACTAAAGCGACATAGATTATTATTAAAGCTGGTCTGCCTGCATTATTTAGAAAACTTTCAATTGAGCCTATTGAGGGTACAAATACGGCTGGATTTAATCGTTCAATTGCCAGAGCTACTGGATGCAGTGTTATTAGTGTTAAGCCAAAGGCTGCAAAGTAATGGTGGATTCTAAGAAAGGGTTTTTTGAAGTATAGCATGATTTCTTTTAGGAAAGGCGTTATTATTACTGCTATACTCATGGCTATAAAACCATAGAGACCAAATAATCGTATAGCGAACCTAAGCGGAGTAGTATACCCCACTAAGAAGACTGCGACTAAAACTGCTAAGGTAAAAAGTATAATCAGTACTATGAACAAGAGGTCTTTTCTTATTGCCAAAAGAAATGCACCTGCTATATAAATTGTATTTTTGTATTTATAAGCTATTTCTATGCATACAAGTCCATTTAATCCCGTATTACAATTGTAATACAAGTGGCAATGCTTTTATCTATTCACCATACATTCCAAAAACAAACCGTGATAACAATGAACAATAACCGAAACATAACCGGAGCAAAACAAGCATCAATCATGGCCATGACAGCAGCACTCTACGCAGTATTTTTCTTCCTATCATACACAGTAACAATCCCCAACTTTACTCTCCTTTACCTACCAATCATTCTCCTAGGCGTTTTCCCAATCTGGTTCGGATGGAGCGGACTAGCAGGTTGCCTTATAGGCGCATACATCGGCGGAGTCTTCGTAGAAGGCTTACCACTACATTTTGCATTTGCAGAATCAATGTGTGCTCTAATCATCTTTGGCTTAAACTGGCTACTCATACCCAAAAGTGCAACAGACGCAAAAAGCACAAAAAGCATAATCACCCTTGCAGTCATTTATGCGGTAACGCTTCTAGCTGGCACAAGTTACATACTTTGGCAGCTCTCATACTTCGGTGTATTTCCAATAGAAATTGCTCAATTAGCACTACCACCAACCTATATACTGAACTTACCAATCGCAATCATAACCTGCATAGCGCTGATTAGAGCAGTAACACCAAAACTAAAAAGCTGGGGCATCTACTCAGGCAGCTTCAACGAATGGCGACTAAAAAGAAAAACACTAGCCTCAAGATGACAACAAGAAAAGCCCAATGTCAGCAAACAAGTTCGCAAATAATTTCACTTTACCATTTTTTCTTATGAACGCCGAATTTTCTATTTTTATGTTGCGTTTTTTACTGTAATCAGTGAAGTCTGCGATGCCTAGAAAATGCAGGTTAGGCGTATTATACCATTCGTAAGGTAATGACTTTGTCACTGGCACGCGTCCTTTAAAGAAGATTTGTGCTCTTGAAAAGAAGTTTACGAAATTAGGAAAACCTACAATTACCTTTCTGCCAACACGCAGTGCTTCTTTTAGCACATAATCGGGTTTTTTTACTTGCTGAAAAGTCTGGTTCAAGACGACATAGTCGAAGCTTTTATCGCCGTATTCTGAAAGCCCAATATCAATGTCTTGTTGAAGCACGTTTAAGCCTCTTGCAACACAGCTTTGAATGGCTTGGTCGCTTAGTTCAATGCCTTGTGCCCGAACGTCTTTCTCATTAACCAGTAACGTTAAGAGCACCCCGTCACCGCAACCAAGATCCAGCACAGAAGCTCCGCTGTTAATCCAGTCTACGATTATTTTGTGCTCTAATTTGCCGTTGTTTTTGTTCATTTATGAGTGGCTCCATTTCCATTTCCGTTTCCCTTTTCAACTGCATAAAGAAAATGCGAGATCAGCTGTGCTTGCTGATCAATTTCCAGCAGAAATGAGTCGTGTCCATATGTGCTGTTGATTTCGCAGTAGCTTGCGTCTACTCCGGCGAGCTTGCAGGCTTTCACTATTTCTTGGGATTGATAAGTTGGGTATAGCCAGTCTGATTTGAAGGCTAAGACTAGGACTTTTGCCTTTAAACTTCCAAATATATTGCCAAGACTGCTACCGTTTAGTATGTTGAAGTAATCGATGGCTTTGGTTAAGTAGAGGTAGCTGTTTGCGTCAAAACGTTTAACGAAGTTGCCACCTCTATATCGCAAGTAGCCTTCAACTTCAAAATCTGCAGCAAACTTGAAGGGTTCTTTGTCAGCTTTAGGTCTTCTGCCAAACTTTTCAGCCATTGAAGCATCGCTCATGTAGGTTATGTGCCCAATCATTCTGGCTACGGCTAAGCCTTTTGCTGGAGGCACTGTATCATAGTAGTTACCGCTCCGCCAATCTGTATCAGTCATGATTGCCTGGCGTCCTACTTCGTTAAAGGCAATTTGCTGTGGCGTATGCTTCAGCGTAGTGGCGATTGGAATTGCTGAGCGTATTCTTTCAGGGTAAGAAACCATCCATTGCAGCACTTGCATGCCTCCCATTGAGCCACCAATGACCGACAAAAGCTTCTCGATGCCCAAATGGCCAATAAGTCTTCTTTGAGCTTGAACTATGTCGCTGATGCTGATTAATGGAAAGCTAAGGCCGTAAGGTTTACCAGTTTGCGGATTAATCGAAGATGGCCCAGTAGAGCCTTTGCATCCACCAATAACATTGCTGCAAATCACGAAGTACCTACCTGTGTCTATCCCTTTTTTGGGACCAACAAGGTCTGCCCACCAACCGTCTTCGCCAGCCACATGAGCATCACCAGAGAAAGCATGTAAAACGAGGATAGCATTGGATTTTTCAGCATTAAGTTTACCGTACGTTTCGTAAGCAATCGTAATCGGGCCAAGTTTTTCGCCAGACTCCAATGTTAATTCCTCTGGCGGATAGGCAAATGAATAGTATTGTGTTTGACTGCATTCTCTGGTTTCTTTGGGTGCCATTATATTGTTTACCTCCAAAAAGTGGAAAAAGAAGGTGTTTATGGTTTAGCTGAGGCTTTTAATGCCTGGTCAATATCCGCAATAATGTCTTCAGGATCTTCTAGGCCTATTGAGAGTCTAATGTAGTCAGGTGTTACACCTGTAGTAACTTGTTGCTCCACCGTCAACTGATGGTGTGTTGTTGATGCAGGATGAATTACCAGGCTTTTTGCGTCACCAATGTTTGCCAAATGTGAGAGCAGCTTTACTGATTCAATAAATTTCCTGCCTGATTCTAATCCGCCTTTAATACCGAAACCTACAATGCCGCCAAACTGGCTTTTAAGGTATTTTGCGGCTATTTTGTGGGCAGGATTATCTGGTAAACCGGGGTAGTTGACCCAATTGACAAGTGGATGCTTTTTTAGGTGTTGTGCGATTTGTAGGGCGTTTTCTGAGTGTCTGCGTTGTCTAAGCGGCAAATCCTCAAGGCCTTGCAGGAATAGAAATGAGTTAAAGGGGCTTAATGTTGGGCCTAAATCACGTAGGAGTTGAACTCTTGCTTTGAAAATGAACGCAACATTACCCAATCCCGGAAAATTGCCGAATGTATCCCAGAATTTTACTCCATGATAACTGGGGTCGGGTTCAGTGAACTCTGGAAAGTTACCGTTAGCCCAATTAAATTTGCCACTATCAACGATTATGCCACCAATGCTTGTTCCATGTCCGCCTATGTATTTAGTTGCTGAAGCCACTGATATGTCTGCACCATAATCAATTGGTTTAACCAAACCTACACCAACCGTGTTATCTACTACTAAGGGTATGTCTGCTTCGTGAGCGATTTTTGCTATTTTTTCAAAGTCGGGCACGTCAAGTTTTGGGTTACCAATGGTTTCTGCATAGATTGCACGTGTTTTTTTGGTTATGGCTTTTTCAAATTCACTTGGTTTTGTGGAATCAACAAAAATGGTTTTTCGGGCAATTTTGGGAAAAGTGTAATTGAGAAGACTGTATGTTCCGCCGTAAAGGTTGTTAGCTGCTACAATTTCGTCTCCAACTTGTGTAATTGTAAGCAGAGCTAACGAGATTGCTGCTTGTCCTGATGCCACAGCTAATCCTGCTGTTCCACCTTCGATGGCAGCGACTCTTTTCTCGAAAACGTCGTTTGTTGGATTCATAATTCTTGTGTAAATGTTTCCCAATTCTTTCAGAGCAAACAGGTTTGCGGCTTGTTCTGTGCTCTTAAATACGAAGGAACTTGTTTGGTATATTGGAACAGCTCTTGATCCTGTTGTTGGATCAGGGCTTTCTTGCCCCGCATGGAGGGCTATTGTGTCTATTTTTTGTCTTGGCATTTTGTTTGCCTCTTAATGTCCTTAGAAGTTAGGATGTCATAACGGCGTTATTTGGATTCTTGACAAAAATATTCCAAAAAGAATATTACAGCACCTTTTTATTAATACAATCATGTTTCCAAAACTTGAAGACATAGCCAAACGAAGACACCAATTAGGTCTAAAACAGTCAGAACTAGCGAAAATGGCAGGTGTAAGTCAATCCTTAATTGCGAAACTTGAAGCGGGCACCATCGACTCATCCTATACTAAAGTAAAAACAATCTTTGATGTCTTAGAGAAACTAGAGTTTAAAACAAAGGTTCAAGCAGAAAAAATTCTACACACCGAAGTTGTCAGCGTCCAACGAAAAGAACCAATCTCAAACGTGGTAAAAATAATGAAAGAATATGGCTATTCACAGATTCCAGTATTTGAAGGGAAACAATCCGTGGGTAGCATCTCTGAAAAAGCAATCTTACACCAAATATTAGCTGGTAAAGATTTAGAGGCAATCTCAAAATTGCCAACGGAGGAAATTATGGAGGACGCCTTCCCGCAGATAAATGAGGATGCCCCGCTCTCTTTAATTACGAGTCTCCTCCAAAATTATTCAGCGGTTCTAGTAACAAAAAAAGGATTTGTAATCGGAATAATCACAAAGGCAGACTTACTAAGAATGATTTAAAGCCCCAATTATAAGAAAAGTTATAAAGGCAAGTGTAAATTAAAGAGACAACTAATTCCGAATCTTGAAGTATTTTATTGAAAACTGAGGCATTGGAGAAAACAACATTGAATTTAGGCTTTGACATTGATGGTGTAATAGCCAACTTCTCAAAACCACTACTTGAGTTAATTAAAGAAAATTATGGCTTAACTCTTGCAGAAAAAGACATTTACACTTTTGACTTAAACATTGTTTTAGGAATAACCAGAACTGAAGGCAACCAACTAATCACTGAGATCTTAAAGAAAGATTTGCCTGCATACCCTGACGCAAAAGAAACACTGGAGCAACTAAGCCGTGAAGGTCACAACATTTATCTTCTAACTGGCAGGTATGGCCATCTGCGGGATATTACACAGTCTTGGCTTAAAGAGAAAGGCATACCATACACTGAACTGCATCTTCTAAATGTGGGCGAAAAATACCTTGCAGATGTTGCACCTTTAGACTTGATTGTTGAGGATTCGCTTGTAGAAGCATTAGAATGGAGCCAAAAAGTCAAAAACATTTTAGTTTATGACCAACCATGGAACCAAACCTTAAACGTTAAAAACTTGACTAAACGAGTTCACAGTTGGAAAGAAATCTACAATAAAATACAAGAGTTAAAGGCTACCCATTAACTTCCGTGAAATAGATTTTCGCTTTAAAATAATAAGTATAAATAAAAACAACAAAT
>CAZXGX010000063.1:0-11744 GCA_964640475.1 uncultured Candidatus Bathyarchaeia archaeon | reverse complement strand
TTTTAAAAAAATCGCTGAAAACCCAAAATATCTGGGTGTAATAATCATTGTAGTGTTGTTCTTAGCAGTTCAAACTAGTTATTACACTGCATTTTACTCGAAAGTTTACTATGAACAAACTTCTCCTACAACTGATAATTTAACAGCGTTTACTACATCCAACGCAACGTTATGGACAGTTAATTCAGGTGGTTCACGTAGCCTAAATAATAATGATTTTATAAATGAAACATTTACTGGAAATAATAGTTTACAGTTTGATTTAACAAACAGTAATAGATTAACTGTATCTTTAGATAATTTTGGATACTCAGTTGATTGTTCAGAGAATGCTTTTCGGAATTTGAGTCTACGAATAAAGCAGGTTGAACCAAGCAGTCTTCCTCAGACTGCAACAGTCACTTTGTACTGCTCGAATAGTACTTCAGATTATTTCCAATACGATTTAACCTCGATACTTGCTTCAGGCAGCGTTAATGAGTGGAACAACCTGACGATACCCGTTGGAACTTCAAGTTGGCAAATCACGGGTTCAGCAAACTGGTCTGATGTAACTGGAATAAAGTTAGATTTTGAGTATTCATCGACTTCAGATATTACTGTTAGAATTGACGGTTTATTCTTCCGTGGATGGTACATGACCGTTATTGATGGCGCAGGCATTACGCTTTTTGCCGTAAGCGCAATAGAATCGGTTGTAATCCAGTTCCTATTCGAATGGATCATTTTTGCAGCAGTATTATACTTGATTCTTAAAGGTCTAAATGCTGCTAACCTCACTTGGAAACCCTTGTTTGTAGCTACAGGTTATGTCTTGATGGTTATGGTTATGGTAGCACTCTTTGGTCTTATTTCAACAGCGGCTTTACCAACTGTGTATTACCCATTTGAGTTCCCGCCTTCAGCTTCACTAGTCTACTCTGACGCGTACATTTCAGCTGCTTCAGTTCAATCTCAGGTAATCTACAATACAATAGCATCTCAAGTTGCATTGTACACTGGCATGAGCACAGCTTTAACAATTCTACTCTATGTTTGGGAAGTAGCCTTAGCAACATTTGCAGTACGGGCAGTAGCTAATACATCATTGACTAAGAGCGTAGGCGCAGCAATTGGAGGAGTAGTGCTTACAGTGCTTATAATTGGCTTCCTATCTGCGTTAGGATTCCTCTAAAACAGCTTTAGGGTTGGGATTTACCCCAACTTCACTCTTCTTTTACAGGGCATAGGGCATTGTTAGCAAGATTTATATGGCTAGAAAGACTTTTTCTGCAAGTGAAAACTAAGCAGTCAATTTACAATAAGGTGAAAAATATTGGACATTAAAGATCTCAGAGATGGAGCCAAAAAAGTTAGTGTTGAAGCAAAAGTGGTCGAGAAAGGTGACGTTCGGGAAGTAAAGTCCAGATATGGAAATGAAACTTATCGAATTGTTGACGCTGTCGTTGCAGACGAAACAGGCAGCATAAAACTAACTTTATGGAACGAGCAAATCGATCAAGTCAATGTTGGCGATAATATAAAAATTGAAAATGGATATATTACTAGTTTTAAAGGTGAAATTCAGCTTAACGTTGGCAAATTCGGAAAAATGACAGTTGGATAAACTGTCAAATCTAATTGTTCCTTTCTTTGTTCTTTTTAATGTTTTAGCTTGTTCATAAATCATTTATAAACGATGAAAGATCCACTGTAGAGACATTATTTTGGTCTTTGAGCTTCTGTTTTGCAGGTGGATTAGCCAAGTAGAATGGAATACGCTGGATTATTCTGTCTTGATATGTTGGTTCCAACTCGTTCTTGTAGAAAACACCTAACGGAATTCTGTCACCCCATTCCTGAGCTTTTTCTAACGCAGCAATTTTTTTCTTAAAGTCCTCATCCCAGCTCTTAACAATCGGATCAAAACCTGTTCCATCAAGCTTGTATAGTCTTGATTGAGCTTTCCCGGTTACTGGATCTTTTCGGTCTTCACCAGCATACCAGTCTTTAGTGTTTATATCATTGTATGTTGGGCAAGGTTGTAAGCATTCAATTAACGCTAAACCTTTGTGTTGCATACCTTGTTTGATCATTTCTTTTAAATGCATAATGTCATAGGCGTATGATCTTGCTGCAAAAGTAAATCCTGCAGTAACTGCCAATGCAATAGGATTTACTGGTTCGTTTATGTTTGGACGTGGAAGCGATTTGGTTTTGACATTTCTCCTCAGCGTTGGTGAAGCTTGACCTTTGGTTAAGCCGTAAACTCCATTATTATGGATTATATAAGTCATGTCAAGGTTTCTTCTGCCAGCATTAACAAAATGCCCAGCACCTATGCCCAACCCGTCTCCATCTCCGCCAATGGCTACAACATTCAATTCGGGATTAGCAATCTTTATACCTAAAGCAAAAGGTAAAGTCCTTCCATGCAACGTGTGAACACCGTAGGTTCTAACGTTGTGGGGTTCTTTTCCGGAGCAGCCAATACCAGAAACCATCACAATTTGGTGTGGATGCAACCCCATTTCTGCAAAAGCCATTTGCAGCGCATTCATAATTCCAAAGTCGCCGCATCCTGGGCACCAGTCTGCAAAGACATCTGTTCTGAAGTCTGAAGGTTTAAGAGCCAAAAGTTAACACCGTCCTTTCTGTTGCTTTATCTGTTAAAACTGCTTTTAGGGCAGCTTGAACCTCAGTTGTTGTCATTGGTCTACCCGTGTACTTTAAAATATGATGCGTTGGTGCTATACCTGTGTGTTGTTTCACGACTTCTCCAAGCTGACCTAAAAAGTTATGTTCAACATCGATTATGCGTTTTTTACCTGTTAACATTGTTTTAACTTGTGCAGAGGGAAGCGGATGGAGCATTCGTAACTGCATAAAGCCGCAGTTGAAACCTTCCTCTTTTAGGTTGTTTAAGGCTTCAATTATAGCACCTTTAGGTGAGCCCCAACCGAGTATAATGTTTTCTGAAGTTATATCCCCGTAAATGTTCATTTTTTCTTCTAAAGATACTTCTTTGTCGATTAATTCTAGTTTTTTCATGCGTTTATCCATCATTTGGCACCGGTTATATGGTTCTTCACTTATGTGACCGACCTCGTTTCGTTCATCGCCTGTATGCCAACAGACGCCGTTCTTTGTGCCTAAAAATACTCTTGGCGAAACTCCGTTTTCGGTTATTTTAAATCGCCTATATGATTTACCTTCAAGGTCTTGTTCAGTTAGGATTTCGCCTCTATCAATTTTAAATCCATTATAGTCGAATACTGGATATGTTTGTGAACAGTTTGCCATTGCTTTATCCATTAAATGAATTACGGGCACTTGATATTTTTCAGCGTAATTGAATGCTTTCGCAGCATCATAGAAGCATTCCTTAATGTCTCCTGAAGCAAGAATTATTCTTGGAAATTCTCCGTGACCTGCATTCATGGCGAAAAGTAAATCTTGCTGCCCATGCCGCGTTGGCAAACCAGTTGCTGGTCCTCCACGCTGATAATACGAGATTACTACTGGAACTTCGTTTAAGCCTGCCCAGCTTAGACCTTCAACCATCAGAGAAAAGCCTGGTCCAGATGTTGATGTTGCAGCTCTAGCACCTGCTAAACATGCTCCTATTGCGGAGTTTATTGCAGCTATCTCGTCCTCAGTTTGAACTACAAGTATGGCTTCTTCACCTTGACTCGTTTTGAGTATTTCATGGTCTTCGAGGTATTCGCTTTCGTCAGCAGCTGGAGTTATAGGATAGTATGTTTGGATTCTGCAGCCGCCTAGTATTTTGCCCATTGCAACTGCTTGGTTACCGTTTATGAAGATTCGGGGTCCCTTAACGTCGATTTTTTCAAGTTTATACTTAAAGTTGCCTTTGAAATTATTCAGGGTGTATTCATACGCCGTGTCTAAAGCTACAAGGTTCATCTCGGCGATTTTCTGTTTAAAAGTTGCTTGAATTGCATCTTCGATGAGCTTTTTATCATAATTAAGCATTGCAAATGAGATTCCAATTGTTAGGACATTTATCATTCGCATGAGCATGCTTAGTTTAGGTATACCGATTTTTTGTCCAATCTGTTGAAGCAAATCCAAATAGGGCACCTGAAAAACTTGGATGCCTTTTTGTTGAGCATGATTTAACCAATCTCTTATTGTTTCGCCTAAATTATTTTCTTTCATGTAGGGAACTAGTTGTTCTTTGAATTCAAAAGGCAACGTTGGTATATCTAGAACTTTGGTGTTGGCTTGTTGTGAATCTATAATTACTCCGCCTTCAGGCATAACTTCGCCTAAATGTCGAACTATTGTTTCGGCATCAAATGCTGCTAACAGATTAACATCATTAACATTGGCTAACGATGGAGTTTTTGAAATTCTTAGGTGGAAATAGCTGTGCAGTCCTTTAATGTTTGAGTGGTATTCTCGTCTGCCGAAAACGTACAATCCACCGTAGCCGCAAGCTCTACCAAAAATGTTGGCAGCTGTATCAACTCCTGCTCCTTGCGGTCCACCCGCCATCCAGTTTATACTTTCAATTACCAATCATTTTTCTCTCCAAAGCAAATTCTTCTTTAAGAGCGGTTTTACCCGCCGCCAGTTGTCTTATCGCAGCCTATACAGCAGGTGCAGTTTGCACTTTCACCGCAGTATGGACATACGCATTTACAATCGTCAATAAAGTTTCCGCAATATTCGCAACGGGGCTGAATTTCTTCTGCCATCCACTTGCGCCTCTGCATGTTATTTTTGTCTAAAGGTATGAATTAAGGTTTCGGATTTTGCACAGCTGCATGTGCCTTTTTAAAAAATACGAAACTATCGGGGTATAAGGGGTAGAATAAGTGAAAGATACAAGTTACGAGGGATATCAACTTTAGATGAAAGCTTGATAGCCTCAAAGTGACTTGAAATCAAGCACTATTTTGGGTCTTTCATAAATAAAAATATTATAACATGAAGAAATAAAGGCCATTATTGTAGATCAGGTGATTGCTATGAGGAATAGGAAGAGTATTGAAAGAAGAATATGAGGTATCTAATCTTAGAAATAGAGCATTAATAGAGACTTTGTTGAATATTAGACAATTATTAGTTAAATTAGTGGTTAACACAGAATCAGGGGCTACAGCAGAATCTATTAGAAACATAGCTAAAAATAAGGGTTAATAGCAATTATTTTAAAGTCATTTTTTTATGGGAGAAATCAAGCTTTACAAAAACGTCATAGACTTGTGTACCATTAATCTATACCTTATAAAGACAGGAAAAAAGAAGTATTTGCCAATTTGAAAAACTTTAATCAATAATCATCTCTTAAAAATTTTTTTTAAAGATATTTTGATTAAAAAAATATTACTAAAAATTTTAACAGTTATTTTAATTTAAGTATAGGTCTTTTAAAAAGAGTGGGTGAATAATAGCATATATTTATAAGTGATTGTGCACATATGATACTATGCGCACAAGTAACTAAACAAAATAGTGTGAAATGAATCATGGGTCGAATAAGCGTAGATTTACCAGATGAATTGGAAAAGCAACTCAGGTTGAAGACAGTTGAAGAATTTGGCGGAAAAAAAGGCGACCTATCTCGCGCCGTCGAAGATGCAATAAAGACGTGGATAATTGCTAAAAATAAGCGTCAATAACCTCCAACTAACTACATTTTAGCGCCCTTTCACAGGAAAGGCATTAGGGGAAGCCAGCTAGCCTCAACGCTTGAAGCTAAAATAGCGTGAGCAACTAACAGCTGTGGTCCCCCCGGTTTAGAAAAGAGCAGCCCGTAAGAGATGAGAAGATGAATGAAAGAGAACTAGAGCTTGTATTCATAGATAAAGAAGGCAAGTATTACCCTATTAATTATGTTGAAAGCGCAGATTTAGCAAAAGGACTTGAAATAATCTCAAAAGAAATTTCGAAAAGATTACGCCTTCAAAAAGAACAAAGGTAGCTCGTTTCAGTATGTGGAAAAAAATCATCGATGTCAAGCAAGTAGTAAATAGTCAAAAACAAACACTGATCAACGTAAAGACCGATAGCCAAATTCTCACCGAAAAAAGTTTTCTTGAGAACGCGAGATATGCCTTTAATGTTGTTAGAAAAACTCCCTACATTGACCATATGAGTCTTAAAAAAAGTTATATTGAAAACCGAGATACTTACCACCAAAAAATGAACCATGCATTTCTTAATAGAACAGGTAATTTGTCAGTTGAAGCCTTTGATAACCTGTTTAGCGCAGTGGAATCAAATGATACTTCAACGCTTTGGGAAAGAAAAGCAAGCCTCGCTAAAAGCATTAACGATAACAAGTTAGATGTAGGGGGAGCTCTTATAGAAGCAATTTCATCTTACCTTAGCGCTATTGTTGTTTTGATCCCCATTGTACTTACTTTCTATCAGATTGGAGTAGAAGTATTTTCTAATTTTCTTGTCTTTGGTTTTCTTGGGATTCTTTTATTCGGATTATATGAGGGCTACTTTAGCCAATGTAGACTAAAGAGGTTGGTTAAGGAGCATAAGGATTATACCTGTGAATTCAGTGAAGTTGACAGTCTGCTTGAAAGGAAGAAAGATCTGCGAGTCAGGGGGATTAAGTGAACACTTTTGCACAGTATACAATTCTCATAATCACTATCGAATATGTGAAATTAATAATGAAGTGATCTTATAAATGAAGCAAGTATTTAATCATCAAACAGTTCAAGAGACTGGAAATAGGCATTATCAAGAAACATTAAAGTTAGGTCTAAGAATAAGTCGCGGATTGATTTCAAACGTGCTAGGTTTAAGAGCACCTCTGTTTTGCGGTCATAAATTAACTTATAATTGCAACCTTAAATGTAAAATGTGCCCTTTTTGGAAAAGAGCAAACAGAGATTTGAGCCTTAAGCAGGAAAAAGCAATCTTAAAACGAATTTATGATTCTGGCGCTTGTGCAATAGCATTTGAAGGCGGGGAGCCGCTTCTAAGAAAAGATTTAAGTGAAATTCTATCATTCTCAAGATCCCTGCCTTTACAAACAAGCCTAGTTACTAATGGAACTCTTCTAGAATCCAAAATAGATGAGATAGCACCATACATCAATGGCGCAATATATGTTTCCTTAGATGGATTGGAGAAAACTCATGATACTATAAGGGGAGTGAGTGGGTGTTTCAAAAAGACAATACAAGGAATAACTGCAGCTTCAAAAAAGGTGCCTGTGATAATTAACACAACAATAATGAAGGATAACATCAATGAAATTGAAGATTTAGTTAAGTTGGCAAAAGGATTTAACGCAAAAATTTCGGTTGCAATAGCTCATGAATATTATGAAACCGAGGCGTTAACTCCTGATAGACTTAAAATCAGAGAGATAACTCAAAAGCTTGTTGAGTTAAAAAAGAATGGTTATCCACTGATAAATTCAGTTGGTTATTTTGGTGTGATTGCGAAAGAGAAGAAATGGATCTGCAAACCTTGGACCACGATTAATGTAAGTCCTGAAGGTTATTTGGTTTTACCGTGTTATGTTCGGAATGAATATGCAAAGACCATTTCTGTTTTTGATACCAGTATTAAAACTGCAATATCTGATTTTAACTGGGAAGGTATACAAAACTGTCAGAAATGCAGTCTTCATTGTTATGTGGAGCCATCTTTGGTGCTTTCACTTGATTTTAAATCTTTTCTGAATTGGGCGCATCCATAAAAGACACAGCATTTAATTCTTTCATGTTCAAAACTGCTCAAGGTCTTCTGTCCACAATTTGATATTGATCTAATGTAAAAACAAGCTTGAAAATGCTACTATGGCTGCAAAGGGTTCAAGGTTGTTATTTTTTTTATAGAGCGCGCCCTATTTTACTTAAGCTTTAACAAAAATAAAACTCGTCTAAAACTACTTTTTTCAATGTTATAAACTAGACCTACATGTTGAAAGAAAACAGTCCGCTTTTTGATAGTTTTTGTAAAATAACACCATTAAATGAAAAAGGAATTAAACCAAAATCAAAACTAAGTCCTTGATTAATAACACTTATCTTTAAGATAAACCATCAATCGTAGAAGCAAGGGTCAAACTATGGGAAATCTTACAGTAGCCGTTCTTGGCAGTTTAGGTTATGGAAGCAACCTTGGCAAAAAAGGAACATCAACAGACATAACCTTCTATAACCTAAAAAAGGGCGAAGATGCAATCACATTTATTGAACCTACCAGATACCCCGAAAGGCTAGCACCATTATTTTACGCTGTCTCGTTATCAACAAAAGCAATAGTTGTCGTAGATGAAGTAAACGCCACTTTTGGCGAGTGCCTAGTCATGCTGCAATGCTCAAACATACAAAGCGGCTACATCATTCTGCGAAACTATATTCCAAAAGAAAAAATTCAACCACTGATAAAAGGTACAAGCCTGGAAAAATTCGAAATAATAAACGATGACCCCATACTTATTAGAGAACAACTTTTAGCTGAAGCTGCAAAACTAAAACCAGCAGAGTTACTAGCTGGACAGCCAGCAATCGGCACCGTTCCAGTAGACCACGCCTTTAACGTTAAAGGCGTCGGGGTAGTAGTTCTCGGCGTTGTAGTATACGGTTTTGTCCAGAAACATGCCACGCTAAACGTTTTGTCAGCAGGTAAGACAGCTCAGGTTCGCTCAATCCAAAAACATGACGAAGAACATGATTTAGGCGGTGAAGGCGACCGCGTAGGATTAGCCTTGAAGAACATTGAAGTTGAAGACTTAGACAGAGGGGCAGTCTTAACCAACGATCCAGCAGTAAAAACCTCAACCACATTAAAAACCCACGCTAACTTAGTGAAGTATTGGCAGACGCCACTTAAGCAGGGAATGGTTATGCATATTGGCCACTGGACACAGTTCGTGACCGCTAAAGTTGAAGCAGTTTTAGAAGAAGCGGACCCTAAGAAACCAGCATTAACCTTAACATTGGAGAAACCTCTGGCTTACCGCCCAAACGATAAAGCAGTCCTAATGTATCTAGATGGCGCCAAGCTCCGCATTGCAGGCACAGTAGAGCTTTCCTAAAATTCTCTTTTTCGCAAATAAGCAGCAAAAATTACAGTGATAAGTATCAATACTAAAAGTGCAGCTCCGAAAACTATTAGAGGAATTTTAAAGGCCAATTCTGAATGCAAAACGTTAGTTGAAGGTAAACCGCCCAGATAAGCTGCAAGGAAAAACACTACGAAGATTGCGCCTACACCCTGTGTTGTAAACAGGAGTCTGCTAACGTGTTTCTTGGTTAATTCCACTTGCTTGTTGCACCCATTATTATTTTAGGGTTATTAATATTTAAAATATTGCCGTAAAGAAAAAAGGGGGTAATTTTTGTTATCTGTGTTTTTTCTTCCAAAACACCGTTGTTGTTACTATTGCCACTATTGCCGCAAGCACAATGCATGTGATTATTTCTGTTGACAAGAATGATGCTTGGGTGTTTGATGCTTGTCCAGAATTGTCTAGAGTTGACGTTGGTGTTTGTTCTGTGTCACCAGTTGATGTTTGACCTGAATTGCCTAAGTAGCCGTATTCCATGCAGTACGCGATTTCTTTTGTGTCGCCCCAGAGGCCAACTTGAATGCCAGCAATGTTGCCTATGGGTTCGCTGAAGAAGAAGACCATCGACCAGAATGGGTAGAGGGCAAGGGGATTTCTCGTCGTGTTGCCACTGTTTACGCCTACACCCTTGGCGAGGAGAGCGTCGTTTAAGCTGTTGTTGTAAGTTTGGCTAGGTATCATGTTGAAACCTACATCCGACCTCATCTGTGACCAGTCAGGCTTCACCTCGGTTATAACATTATTTTTGTCAGTTTGATACCACGTTTGATTGAGACAGTAATCGTTAGCTACTTCAAACGCCATGTTTGTGGCTTCCTCCTCTGAGAGAACGCTGAAACAGCCAATACTATACAAGTTCCATACATCTGAGAAAATGAATGTGTTATACCCAAAAGATAGACCAAAGTATTTGTTTTTAACGTCAATGTCATTGGTGGTGTACCAAAACCCAATGCTCGTTTCCGAAACCTGTAGCTTCATGTCTTCCGAAGTCGCGTTGCCAGGAGTCAAATCGCTCATTCTATTAAAGTTCGTCGAATCTCCGTTAATTGGAGGTGAATCTGGAACACTGCTAAGCAGATTTAGCGTTGAGGTTAAGTCTACAGTGCTTATGTTATAGTTTTGGGCGAAGAAGTGATACCTTTGAATTATATTTCGCGATTCTACAAGGGCGTCTGTTGACGGCTGCGTTGCGTAGGTCAATGAACCGTTTAAAACGCGAACAGATATCCAAGATGGAAATCCATTGTCAAAAACGCTGCCTACGGTTATTTTGTAATCGTTGGAATCGAGCGTAAAACTTAGACTTTCCTCTTTAACGAGTCCGCCAAATTTAGATGGGTAACTTACACTGTAGCCTTCGTTTGTCCTGTTATATTTTGCTAAGTCAAGTCCAATGACATCGCTTAGAAAAGCAGGCAGTTTTTCCTTGGCAGTCGTATCTGAAGTGTTCACTGTTACTGCGCTGGAAGTTTGAATCAGCATAGCAGCAGATAGAACAAAGAGAGCAACCATGACCGCGGCAATTGTTTTAGAATTTCGCATTCATTAGGTCTCCTTTAGATTGGTAGAACAATATTGCCGTTGCCTAACAATCGCATTTTACACCACCACCAATAGTCCGCAGGTTTCTCCGTCCATTTACCCATATTGAGTATTGAATTGCCGAAATTGTAGGTATTCCCAAACGCCTCATATGCAGCATAGTTAAGAGAATCTATTATCGTTTGATGAACTCCACTGTCAGCCCACCCTAATAGTTTATAGTAGAAGTAGTAGGCGAAATAAATATACTGGAGGTTTGTGCTAGTCCAGCCGGCAGGCGGCGTATTGGACATAAAGGGCGAAATGTTTTCCCATCCTATAAAAGCATAACTGCCAGATGGGTCAACATAGCCGTTTGTGCTCATGTCAGTTCTAGCAGTCCACGCGAAAGGCATTCCAACAGCACCAGTCATATTGACATGATCATAGTAACCGTACACTATGTTTGGATTGTTTGGGGACCCTTGCGGGGAGGAGGCCCACCAAGTAACACCTGAAATGTTTTGCCAACCGCCATTGAGGTTGGTCCAATAGAGCCCTCCATTTGCACAGGTCCACATAAAAGTAAAGTATTGTTTGCTAGGCTGCGTTCCGAAATATGTAGCATATTGGTACACATCGGAGTTATCCCAGATATCATTGTAACTGTCTGGGTATCCATCACACGCAAAATGCCCGTACGGCGGCGGGGTAGTGGGCCCGGGATGAAGAAAGTCGCCAACCCACCAAGTTGTTGACCAAGTAACACCATTACCTGGATTTGAGGTGTATTCAAGCACTGTGGCTACATTTTCGTCGGTTGTTAATTCATTGTAAGCATTTTGATGCGACCAACCGCCTGTGAACATGTAGTCTACCCAGGAGCAAATCGTTTCTTCAAAGAGTTCTTCATTGGCTGGCCGGTCTGGGTCATAATCTACCAAGTGGCCCCATGTCATGGCAACTTGGGTTGCATTCGCTGATTCCACGGCAAACACAGACATAAAAGTGGTCAATAGAAGCAAAGATACAAGTATGCAAACAACAATTTTTTTGTTTTCCATCACTTGTTTTCCTTCTTTTTTTGTTTTGTTCTCTTTTTGCCCTTCAATTGGGGCTAGGCGGTGACACGCCTTCAGAACAGTCTAGTTCTGATACACTATAA
>CAZXGX010000062.1:0-11948 GCA_964640475.1 uncultured Candidatus Bathyarchaeia archaeon | reverse complement strand
GCAGTCAAGTTTGTGCGCCATTGCTTATCAATAGCAATTAACTCATCGAGCATTTGTAGGTTTTCAGGGTTGCCACGTTTCTCAAGATTGCTTCTCACGTAATCGGGGTTTTCACGGATAAGCTTGATATCTAACATGTGATTCACTCGAATAATTCCTTAACAGACCATTTATACTATTTAATCTTGTGATTTTTAACTAGAAGTGTTTTTGTTCTCTTAGTTGTAGTGGTAGCCCTCCCCTGTTTTTAAACAGGACTTTTTTTGGGTTGTTTTTTCAAATTAAAGCTTAAATTGATTGCTGACTGCGTCATTAAAAGTCAGAAAACGTCAGTGGCCGTCAAGAAATGTCAATGTACGT
This sequence comes from uncultured Candidatus Bathyarchaeia archaeon, assembly GCA_964640475.1. Classification (GTDB taxonomy): domain Archaea; phylum Thermoproteota; class Bathyarchaeia; order Bathyarchaeales; family Bathycorpusculaceae; genus Bathycorpusculum. Next base: position 11,588 of record CAZXGX010000062.1, on the reverse strand, counting down.
CAATTAGCGAGAAAAAATTGGACATTAACACGTTTCAAATGCTGCTAAACATAAGCTCCCGTTAGGTTTCTAAATTAGGAACCAAATAGGCGCCAAACATGATCATAAAAATCATATTGCACTATTAAGACGTAGTACAAATAGAGGATAGAACAATAAAAAATAAAGAAAAGTTTGTTGTTTAGGGCTGGTTTCTTTGATCTGTTTTCTGTGCTTACTTTTTAAGCGTTATCTCCATCGTGGAAACCATTCTGGACTTACTCTCTCCCTCACGAGGTGGCATCTCGGCTGTTCCAATAGCGATCTTGCTAACTTTAAGGTCCTTAACAAAACGGTTCCTTGCAATTTCTGCTACGTCAACTGCTGTAGTGATTGCTTGGCCTCTTGCTTTCAAAGTAATTTCTTTAAGGTTGCCTGAGGAGAGACTGGTTATTATAGCCAGAACATAGCTCATTGGTGGTTTATTTCCGACGAAGATTACATCTGCATTTTCAGTCATATTGTTTTACTCCTTTAATTTGTTGCTTTGTGTAACGTTGCTGCAATGCGCTCTGATGCGCGTCAGAACGTCACCTTTCTAATAATCCTTTAACTTCCTTATAAGTTCACTGAAAGTTACTCGACCACTAACAAAAAATTCATGATAAAATAATGTGTGGAGGTAGAGTTTTTGGAAAGGCTTTTCTACATCCATCAAGTAATGAGCATAAACACGGCCTAAGAGTAGAGAACTGCTTTGCTTACAAAACTTAAGAAACGAATCCAAGAAATGCTAAGCACAGAAGCCAAAATCGCACACAAACTACATTTAACACCAAATAGAATCAGCATAATAGGCTTCATTTTAGCCTTAGCCTCTGCAGTCACTTATGCAATAACGCCTACTCCAGCAGCTTGGATTCTTGCTTTAGCAGTGTTATTACTTTTAGCTTCAGGATTCTGCGACACATTAGACGGAATTGTAGCAAGAACATTTCAGCAAGTAACAATTTTTGGCGCCTTCTTTGATTCAGTACTGGACCGATATGCAGACGCAGCAGTCTATGCAGGCATAATTATTAGTGGTTTATGCAACCCAATCTGGGGACTAGCAGCACTTGCAGGCTCAGTCTTGGTAAGTTATACACGTGCAAGGGCAGAAGGTATTGGTATAAAAATGGAGTCCGTTGGTTTGGCTGAGCGTGCAGAACGAATGCTAATTTTGGCGGCTTCAACATTGATAGCCATATTCTATTTGCCCGCTTTAAACTATGGAATAATTCTGTTAGCCGTCCTAGCAAACTTTACAGTTATACAAAGAGTACATTATGTTTATAAAATATTAAAAGAAAAAAGCAGTAAAGAAGCTTAGTATGGTCGTCTCTTATATCGTGAGTGGCGTTCGTTTTCTGCTCTAACTTTCACAATGCCACGATGTACTGCACATGAAATACAGTAATATTTAGTGTCAACCCAAGAGGCTAAGAACGTGCCTTTTTGCCTGAGCTCCTTAGCTAACTGTGGCTCAACAAAGGACACCCTACGAGTAGATCGCTTCGCCTTGTCACGCGGCACCATTGCTCCGCAATTTGCGCATTGAACAAGAGTACTGCTTCCTTTGCCACCTTTGGCTCTTCCTCGGCTTTTTCGCTTAACTGGCAATTATTTTGACCTCATTATTCCTTATTCTGCAAAATATTGAATTAACTATCTTATATATCTGCCCGTAATTTTAAGAGCGAAGCGACGTTAGCTTTTTGATTTATATTGGGAATTATTTTACCGTTTGAAGAAGTCATCAATGTAGTTACACCAGGACCATGTCCAGCTGTCACACAATTAGTGTGAACCACAACACCAATTGAAACTGCGCCTTGACGATAGATACGGCCAAAAGAGTTATCCGCATCAATCAAAGCAACCAAGTCGCCAAGCCGTAGATCTTCAAGACCGTATTTGGCAATGATTGCTTTATCAAAAAACTGAATGTCATAATCGCCGCTGTTAACTTGGTTAGCGCCTAAACCTGAACCCATAACTGTAGCAGGAACCAGATGAGTTACTGGAACCTTAAGTTTATCACCTTCAGGTTTTGGATCAAGCTCGGTGAGTAATCGCGGATCCATATTCATCAGTTTAATCTCGGGGTAATCAAGCAGCTTCAAGCCTACGCCAAAAGCTTTTACAAGAATTCTATCCCCAAGCAACAATTTGTCTAAAGTTCCAGGCTGAAAATCTATTAACACATGCTCAATTCCGCCATGTTTACCTGTCACTGTCCCTTTAGCGCCTTTTCCATCGCCGCTAGCAACAATTGCCTCATTGCCAACGCATGAAAGAACATTAAAAGCGGTGTTCGCTGCCATGCCAGAACGCGCATCACTTTCTTTATTATCTACACTTACACCAGGTTCAACATGGTCTGCTTCCCAACCGCAAGCTGCATCACCAACTCTCAGGTTATAGGTTATTCCACCTACTCCCGGCAAAACAACGGGCGCTCCTGTTGCAGACACATTATAGACGTTGCGCATTGTTGGGCTGGCAATTTCGCCCATAACGGAGATTTTGATAAGCCTTTCAACATTAGTTTTCAACATTTGAGTAATCATCTTGGATAGTTGGTTAAACATAGCGGTATCTAATAAGACTATCACAAACCAATGCAACCATGATTTTAGGTAACTCTTAAATTGCGCTTTCCTATTGTGAACTTGTAAAGGCAAAGTTGCCCGATTGCAGAGTGGATTTAGCTATGTCAGAAATTGGTTTAAGAACAAAAATGCTTGTCAGAGACGTAATGAGCAGCCCAGTTGTAACTGCTAAAGAAGACGATACCGCAAACAACGTAGCCTTAGCTATGGAAAAAGACGATTTAGGAGCTGTCATCGTCATTAATAAAGATGGAAAATCAATCGGAATAATCACTGAACGCGACCTTGTCTTACGCGTAATCGCTAAAAATAATAAACCTGACATGGTCAAAGCAGAAGACATCATGACTACACCTCTAGTTACAATTGAACCAGAAGCCACCATTAGTGAAGCGGCAAAAAGGATGAACCGACTAAATATTCGACGCCTCGGCGTATTTTATAAAGGCAGTTTAGTCGGCATTGTTTCAAGCAAGGACCTACTAGGGGTTATGCCAGAGCTTATTGAGATCATGCAGGAAAAAACACGTATTGAATGTGGACCCGGCGATGTTGAAGAAGCACCGCTCTCAGGATACTGTGATAGGTGTGAAAGCTACTCTGAAAACCTGAGGGATCACAATGGAGAAAACATTTGCGACGACTGTCGAATAGAACTCCAACAAGAAAAATAGACGCCACTTGCAGTTCATCTAAAAAACTTTAATTAATTATCTACTTGCATACATATTCCTCGGTAGTGTGGATACTCTGTGATTGTTGATTCCATCCTAATTAATGCCAAAGCATACCTTAAAGGAGAAGTTATTGACTGCAGCATCGCTATAGAAGAGGGCAAAATCTATAAAATCGGCAAAGAAACCCAAATGCCCAAAGCCGATGAAAAAACTAACCTACATAACCTGCTTGTTTTGCCAGGTTTGATTGATGAGCATGTGCATCTTAGAGATCAAGGAAAAGCGTACAAAGAAGACTTCATCTCAGGCACTTCTGCAGCAGCAGCCGGTGGATTCACAACAGTTCTTGATATGCCCAACAATGAACCTGTAACAATGAGCGTGGAATCGTTAAAGACCCGCATGAACCTTGCCAAACGTAGAACAATTGTTAATGTGGGCTTGTACTCAGAGTTTTCAAAAAATTTAGAAGAACTGCCCAAGATTGTTTCTGAAGGCGCGATCGGTTTTAAGCTTTTCATGGGGACCCAAGTTGGCGGCTTAAACATTGACGATGACCAAACCTTAAAAGATGGGCTAGAAAAAGTTGGCAAATCAGGTGCGGTAGTTGCAGTGCATGCTGAAGATAAAGCATTACTATTGGCTAATGAGCAGAGATTAAAGCAAGCAAAACACAATGACTCTAAGGATTACCTTTTAGCTCACACTGAAGAAGCAGAACTGAAAGCAATACAGAGACTACTTAAAATGGCGGATAATAGTGTGCATCTGCATTTTTGTCATGTAACAAGCCAACACGGGCTAGAAGCTATTACGGAAGCAAAAAAAGTAGGTAGAACTGTAACCTGCGAAGCAACCCCGAACCACCTGCTGCTTTCTTCAGCATGCCTTTCACAGTATGGAATGTTGGCTGTTATGGCTCCCCCTTTGAGAGATAAAAATCATCAAGAAGCGCTACTAGAAGGCTTAACCTCCGGCACTTTAGACACGATAGGTTCTGACCATGCCCCACACACGGTAGAGGAAAAATCCGTAAGTAATGTTTGGGAAGTAAAAGTCGGCGTACCAGGATTAGAGACCACTTTGCCGTTAATGCTGACGAAGGTTAAGAAGAATCAATTATCACTTTCCCGCTTGGTCGAGTTACTGGCAGAAAAACCATCAGAAATATTTGGTTTACAATGCAAGGGCAAGCTTGAGCAAGGTAAAGATGCAGACCTGACAATCGTTGATTATAACAAACGCTGGACTATTGATGCGTTGCAGTTTAAGTCTAAAGCCAAGTTTTCACCCTACAATGGCTGGGAAGTAGTAGGTAAACCAGTTAAAACCGTAGTTAACGGCGTTTTGGTTATGGATGATGGCGCAATTCTTACCAAGCCTGGAAGTGGTGCTGTCATAAGGGGAGGCAAAACTTGAAGTTTTTAACCGATGGCATGTTGGGTAAACTTACACGTTGGCTTCGGATGCTTGGACAAGATGTACAATACTCCACACAACTTGATGATTATCAACTATTGGAATATACAAAAAAAGATAGCCGAATTCTTTTAACAAGAGATTTAGAGCTATACCAATGTGCTATAAGACAAAGACTTGAAGCATTTTACGTTCAAGGCACCACGGAAGCAGAACATTTAGCTGAATTGGCACAAAGGTTTGGCATTCCTCTAAAGATGGATATGGCTGCTTCGCATTGTCCTCAATGCAACTCTAAATTAAAGCCAACTGTCAAAGAGGAAATAAAAGCTGACGTGGAAAAAAACACATATCTATATTATAACGAATTCTGGAAATGCCCCAATTGCAGTCATGTCTACTGGCAGGGTGCTCACTGGAACCAAATAATCATTACATTAAACGAATCTAAAAAAATTCTAAAAGAAAAATGTGTGGCTTAAGAGAGCCATTTTAAGGGTATATCTTGGAAGGTCCCATCAGGCAACGTTCGCCTAATGGTTATTGGCAAGATTGCAGCATCTAGTTCTTTGAGTGCAATGTCAATTGGGTTAGAAACTGTTTCGTCAGCATCAACAAGTATTGGTGCGCCCATGCTAATTTGAAGTGCTCTTGCTCCAATGATTCTGGCCTTCTCAAACCGAGTTACTTTCGGTGGTCCTACAGTTATTTTATTGTTAGACAGTTTAATACTCTCCAGCACCTGGATATCCGCCCATGCCACCCATTCCGCCTGGCATTCCTCCTGGTGGCATTGGAGGAGCTTTACTTTTACCTGAGGCGATAACATCATCGATTTTAAGTATCATAGCAGCTGCTTCGTAGGCTGATTTGATAATTTGCTTTTTTACTGCGACTGGTTCGAACACGCCTGCTTTTGTCATGTCTTGAACTTTTCCTGAGTTTACTTCGATGCCTGCCCACGTTTCTCCTTTTTCATGTCTAGACCTTAATTCAGACAATATGTCAATTGGGTCTAAACCTGCGTTTTCTGATAATGTTATTGCTATTGATTCTAAGGCTTCAGCGAAAACTCGTATGGCAAGCTGTTCCCTTCCCGGAAAAGTTTCAGCATAGTTCTTAAGGACATATGCCATTTCAAGTTCAGGTGCGCTTCCGCCAGCAACAATTTTTGGCTCCTGAATCAAGTCACGGATAACGCATAGAGCATCATGTATGGAACGTTCTGCTTCAGCGTTTAAGCGTTCTGTTCCGCCTCGGATGAGAATAGTAACTGCTTTAGGGTTTTTGCAGCCTTCAATGAAAGTCATTTTATCATCGCCGATTCTACGTTCCTCAACCAACGCTGCATAACCCAAATCTTCAGGGGAAATATCATCAATATTTGACTCGATTTTTCCACCTGTAGCTCTTGAAAGTTTTTCCATGTCTGATTTTTTAGCGCGCCTTATTGCGATTATTCCTTTTCGTGCAAGGAAATGTTGAGCCATATCATCTATGCCTTTTTGGCAAACAACTACGTTTGCTCCTGTTGCAATGATTTTTTCAACCATGCCTTTTAACATGGCTTCTTCTTCTTTAAGGAAAGCTTCAATTTGAGCGGGAGTCTCAATGTTAATTTTAGTATCCATTTCTGGTTTTTCATTCTCAAGGGCAGCATCAAGCAGAAGAATTTTTGCTTTCTCAACACGTTTAGGCATACCGGAGTGAACTATTTCTTTGTCTAAGACAATACCGTTAACAAGGGATGTGTTGCCAAGAGATTCGCCAGTTTTCTTTTCAACCTTAACATCATCAACATCTGCCTTGTAACCGCTATCTGTTTTGTCTGCAACAGCAAGCATTGCTTTAACAACCATGTCAGCCAAATATTCTTTATACTCAGCAACAAGTTTGCTAGCCATTGAAGTTACAGCAGCTTTTTTGAGATAAACTGTCGACTTTAAATCAACAGACGTTGCAATTTTATCAAGGGTTTCAAGGGCTTTTTCAGATGCCTTCTTGTATCCTTCAATAATAACAGTTGGATGAATATTTTTATCAATTAACTCTTCAGCGCGACCCAATAGTTCGCCTGCAATAATAACCGCGGATGTAGTTCCATCGCCAGCTTCAGCGTCTTGAGTTTTGGCGACCTCAACAAGCATTTTTGCCGCTGGATGCTGAACATCCATTTCATCAAGAATCGTTCGACCATCGCTTGTTATAGTTACATCGCCAAAGTTATCCACAAGCATTTTATCCATGCCTTTTGGACCTAAAGCGCTTCTAACGCTTTCAGCTACAACTTTGGCTGCAGTAATATTGTTATGTTGCGCTTCTCTTCCTCGAGAACGGTTTGCGCCTTCTTTTAATACTAAAACTGGAATCCCACCAGCTTGTGTTGGTGATGATGACAAATCAGGTAAACCTCCTTTAATGCGAACAACAACAAAACGCCCTTAACAATATAAGTTTTTCTAGCAATTGTAGTTTGAGAGAAGCTACGCTACAGGTTTTTTATCGTTTTTATTATTAATTTAGGTTTCGCTGTTTCAAAACCTGCCGCGGGATTAATATACTGAAATTTTTGCTACACCAGGAATCTTTAGAATTTCAGGGATTAATTCACCAGGAATTTTCTTTTCAACGATAAGAGTAAGTTTTGGTTCTGGTGAAAGTTCAGGGTCATCCACAATAGCCTGCCGAATACTTAAGCCAGCATTATTTAGTAAAGTTGCTGATTTTGATAAGATACCAGGGGCTTTCGCATCAGTAACACTTAATTCGATAACTCCCAAGTTTATGTGTTTTGCTATTTCCTTTAATGAATGCCCTGCTGGACGAATTTCTTCAAAGATTATTCTTAGCTCAGAATTATTGTCAATCGCATTCAAAGTTTCGTTCACTGTTCGCCGGTCTACACCTGCAACTCTTGCGATACGGACAGGAGGGATTTCGATTTGGTTTAAGAAAATTTTTTTATCTTTTGCGCTTAAACCATTTTCCACTAGGACCCGTGCTACTTTAAGTCGTTCAGGGTAATCTTCAAAGTGCTTCTTTATCATGTTCCACATTGGTTGTCTAAGTATATTTTTGTGCGTTTAAGTATAAATGTGTTGTTTATGAGAGCACCAATCGACATTGTCCTCATGCGCTTTCAAAGCACAGAGAGAAATTAGAAGTCTTTTCAGTTAGAATACACTTGAAGTCAGCTTAAATTAACCTTCCAAAAATCAAAAAAGAAGTATAGGATTGTTTAATTGATGTTATCTAAGTGCACTGGATTGAGTTTCTTTCTCGTAAACGCCAAAGCAACGCTTGCCATTATGATCCCAAATACCAAAGCAAACGGTGTAAATTCTGGAACAGCGCTCACAGGCTCTTCAGTTTGGGTTGCTGGGGCGGCTGTTGGTTGGATTACTAGTTGAGTTACTTCTTCAAAGTCACCAGTATTCACATTTATGAGTACTTGGTGAATGCTGTGACCATAGTTAAATTCTAAAACCCAATAGTCTGTCGTAGAGCCAACGGAGAATGTCAGATTTTTCCCATCTAAAGCGACCGTGACTCCTGTGAACATTGGGACCAAGGTTTTTGCGATTGAAGCTTTGGTGTAGCCTGTAGTTCCGTTTGGACCACTAACTGTGAAACTTAAGGTTACGCTTGTGCTATTGAAGGAAAGATTTGAAACTGTACTGTTTGATTCAACTTTAAAAATTTGGTCAGGTGGTGTAGCTGTAGTTAGGACAAAATTTCTTTGGATATCTTGATTCACAGTAAAGTTAGCTTCTGTGTATATCGTAAAGATTGGACCTGTTTTTGGCTGAATCATCAACGCGTAGGTACCGGCTGGTACAGTAACAAAATATTTGCCGTCAGTTTTTGAGTACCATCCGCAATGATATTGATTTAGTGATACGAGTGCACCTCTTATTGGTGCTCCTGAGGCGTCGGTTAAGTAGCCTGATACTTTGTAGCCTGTGTTTAAAGTGATGTTTTTGGTAATGTTTGAGTTAACGATGAATCCTGTTTCACCATAGGATAGATAGTTTGAATCGAACGGTGGCCAAACATTTATGTTGTAATTTCCTATTGGGGCACTAATCATGTAATGCCCTAAATAGTCAGTGTAGACACTTGGAACAATATTTGGTAAGCCAAAAATGATTTCTGCATCAGCAATTCCCGTTCCATTAACGTTTAAGATGTAACCTGAGACTTCATATTTTGGCAATGCCGTCGGCATTGGTGTTGTAGTTGGAGTTGGTGACGGGGTAGGGGTTTCGGTAGGTGAAGGCGTCGGAGATTCAGTGGGTGTGGCAGTTTCAGTTGGTGTAGGCTCCTGAGCGTTTAAATTAGTTGGAAATACACAAAACAACCCTGTAATAATTGATAAAACCAAGCATATTGTTAGCAAGCTTTTCAATTACATTCCTCCAATGAGTCCTGTTTTGCTATTTGTCTATTAAGCCTATTCGTCAAGCATTCTTGACTAAAATTAGTCAACAAATCTTTACTAAACTATTTCTTCTTGCCACAGTAAGGGGACGAGCCATTTTTTATTAATGCTCATACGCACTTGCTTACTCTGTTCTATTGTTTAAGCCTTTTGAAGCCTAAGCTTAAGTACATTTATGTACACAAAAGCCTTAAATAAAACTTTAAAGCACATTTCTTAACTTAAAGTAAGGCGAAAGCTATGATTACAAAAAAAATTTTACTAAAAGAGGAAGATATCCCAAAGCAATGGTACAACATCGTACCTGATCTACCAAAACCTCTTCCGCCATTTATCGACCCATCAACACAAGAACCAGGCGTCGGCATAGTTCCAAAAATTTTCCCAAAAGAAATTATAGGTCAAGAAATCAGCCAAGAAAGATGGATAAACATCCCAGACGAAGTCCGTGAAGTTTACCGTATCTGGAGGCCAACACCTCTTTTCAGGGCTCTCGGGCTTGAAAAAGCACTTAAAACACCAGCTAAGATTTACTACAAATATGAAGGCACAAGCCCTGCAGGCAGCCACAAAGTCAACAGCGCTGTTCCTCAAGCCTACTACAACATGAAAGAAGGTATAACAAGAGTAACCACTGAAACAGGCGCTGGACAATGGGGCTCAGCCTTATCGTTTGCAGCAGGAATGTTCGGACTCGGAGCTACGGTTTACATGGTTCGGGCAAGCTATGATCAAAAACCCTACCGCAAAATGATGATGAATGCTTATGGCGCAACAGTCTATGCTAGCCCAAGCATGCAAACAGCTGCTGGAAGAAAAGTCCTAGAAGAAGACCCTAACAACAAAGGTGCTTTAGGTATTGCGATCAGCGAGGCAGTTGAAGACTCATTGGAAAGCGAGAAAACTGGCAAGAAAGCCAACTACACAATTGGTAGTGTCTTTAATCATGTATGTTTACATCAAACAGTGGAGGGTTTAGAGGCTCAAAAACAGTTTGCCATGGTTGACGATTATCCAGATGTTATCTATGGTTGTATAGGTGGTGGCAGCAGTTTCTCAGGTCTTATGTGGCCTTTCTATTATGACAGAGTTACAAAGAAAGCTCCAAAAGAAACCAAATTCGTTGCTGTTGAACCCACAGCTTGCCCAAAAGTCACTAAAGGCCAATATACTTATGACCATGGTGACACAGCAAAGTTGACACCACTTGTGCCAATGCACACTTTGGGTCATGACTTCATGCCAGCCTCAATTCACGCAGGCGGTTTACGCTATCACGGCATTGCACCAACTATAAGTGCACTAGCCAAAGAAAAACAACTAACTACTGAGGCATTCAGCCAAGTAGATGTTTTTGATGCTGCTAAAATCTTCATACGCTCAGAAGGCATTATTCCCGCTCCAGAAGCTGCTCACGCAATAAAAGCCACAGTTGATGAAGCTCTAAGATGTAAAAAGACAAATGAGTCAAAGACTATCCTGTTTGTGCTTACTGGTCACGGATTCTTTGACATGACAGCCTACGATGAATACTTCAATGGACGGCTACAACCATGCGAATATCCAGAAGCCAAAGTTGCCGAGTCAATGCAGAAACTCGAAAGACTTTATCCATGGTTAAATGACGTTAGAAGAAAATACATAAATGGCGGACAATAACGCCCTATTTTTCTTTTTAGCTTTTTATTTTTCATCACACTAATACTTCAAGTGATATTATGTCAATGGATACTTTCCCCATCAAAACAATTGGTTTTATAATCAACCCTATAGCAGGAATGGGTGGCGCAGTAGGACTTAAAGGAACAGATGGACAAGAAATTTTAACCAAAGCCATTGCTCTAGGTGCAAAACCTATTGCGACAAATAGAGCAGAAGTTTTCTTAAAAGCGATTCTACCTGCAAGGGAAAAAATTAAGCTTATTGTTGGTGCAGGAAGCATGGGTGAAGATGAAGCAAAAAAGCTTGGCTTCAATATTCAAGTTATAGGAGAACAAAAAACCAACACAGTTGCTCAAGATACTCAAAACATCGCTAGCGAGATAGTAGAAAGTAAAGTTGATTTGATTGTTTTTTGTGGTGGAGACGGAACAACCCGAGATGTCCTTAAAGCGGTAGATATGAAGGTGCCAGTTATTGGTGTACCAACAGGTGTTAAAATGCATAGCGCTATTTTTGCAGTTAATCCTCAAGCAGCGGCGCGAGTTACTTTTAGATTTTTAAGTGGTGAGTTGCCTTTGCACGAAGCGGAAGTTATGGATGTGGATGAGCAGGCATTTAGAGAAGGACGCTTGTCAGCGGAGCTCTATGGTTACATGCTTAGCCCGTATGAACCGCACCTAATTCAAGCTAATAAATTGGCGAGCCCGATGACTGAGGATGAACTTCGAAATCAAGCAGCTATAGCCATTTATATTA
>CAZXGX010000061.1:0-12259 GCA_964640475.1 uncultured Candidatus Bathyarchaeia archaeon | reverse complement strand
TTAGGCGAACGGGAAGGGGCTGAGAGGGCTTTCAATTGTTTTTACCGAGCAATTGAGTTTTCATTTCTTTTCTCCTTAAATTCTGCAAAAGCCCCAGCAAACCCTATAATCTGCCGTTATTTTGGATTATTAGAGTTTTAAAAATCGTTTTATATGGCGGTATCTCCAACTTTGTGCTCTTTTCCTTTTTTGTTAGATAACAATCAAGAATGGAAAGGAATGATTTGCTGAAGCTTGGTAGTTTTAAAGAGCATTAGGAATAAAACAAAAACTAACTGCATACTAAGCAGCTAAGCATAATGTTCTTGCACTTTTTTCTGATTCATTAATATACTTTTTTTCCATGCTTCATTGAAGTAGTTTTGAGCTAACATTATAAGGCAATCACTGTTTGAACATAATATTGAAGTTTGTCCAATACTATTTCCTAAGGTATTACAAAACAACAATTTGTTGTCAAATAAAGCCAAGTGCACTGGAGATGATTTTAGAGTATATCTTCCGCTAAGGTTTGACTGATTATTTCTTATCAAAGCTTCTGTAATCTCTATTTCGCTACTAATTTTATCAACGATAAACCGAACTCTCACACCTTTTTTAAAAAGTCCATTAATCAAATCTACTTCATTAAAAAGCCAAAACGAAAATCTTTCTTTAGACATAATAACATCCAAGGTAGCTTTGGTTTCCATAAGTGCCTTTTCAATTTTTAGGGTGAGAGCTTTTTCGTGAAAAAGGCTAAAATCAGCAGCATCTGACGATAAAAATGTTTTATTTATATCTTTATTCTTTTCAATTAATTCTTTTACTCTTGTCCTTAGAGTAGTATCTTCTCTGGTTTTAGCTTCTAGTAAAAGATAAACTCCATCAACTAACGGGAGAGAAGCAAACTTTGTAGGTGATGCAAGTATTTTTTCAACTAAGCCTAATTGCTGCAGTTCCATTAATATTCGATAAATATCTTGTCTAGCGACATCAGTGAACTTGTAGGCTTCTCTTGCAGTTGAACTTCCCAATTTATCAAGTGCCAAGTAAACCTTAGCCTGTAAGGATGACAAGCCTAAAGACTTCAGTAGTTCAACATCTTCACCTTGCTGCATTAACATTTTTTTTCCCCAAAACTCCCTTTTTATTTATAGTTTATCGAGTTTTTCGATCATACTTAACATTTCTATAGAAGGTATCTATTGATAAAATACTGGGGACTGATGCCTACAGTCACAACTAATATGATAAACTAATATTTTATTAGATAAAAAGTTCATATGTTGGAACTAATTGGTGAAAATGGCTCTTGGAGTTTCAGAATCAAGTTCAAGCATTAACTGGTTTAGGGATTACAAACAATCAAGCAAAAATTTACCTTGCCCTAGTTGGATCTAAATCTTCTACTGTAACTCAAATAGCTAAATCCGCAAACATTGCCAGAGAAGTTGTATATCGAACAGTACCTAGACTTCAAGAATTGGGTTTAATTATAAAGACAATATCCTCTCCGATTGAATATGAAGCAACTCCAATCGATCTTGCAATTAAAATGCTATATGAACAAAAAATCAAAGAGGCTCTTGAAACTAAAGCGAGAGCAGATGAATTAATAGGGCAGATAAAGAATAAAGTGGAAGAAAAAAGTGCAAAAAAGCCTCAACTTATTTCACTTTCTGGAAAAGACCGTTTAATTAGTTTTACAAAACGGCAAATGCTCTCTATTCAGAAAAGTTTAGATACAATGATCGTAAAAACAGTTTTCCCTCGTTGGTGGGAAAATTACCGTCCCTTATTTGAAGCGTTTTTAGAAAAAAATGTGAGAATACGTGTAATAGTTGCATGCTGTCAAGAGAAAGTTTATGCCAAAGAAATTGAGAGGCTCGAAAAAAATAAAAATTTTAAAATTAAATTCATTCCAGATCAGATCGAAGTCGGTATGGGTATAATTGATAATTTAGATGCATTGATAAATACGCTGCCAGGAAACATGGTGAAGTCTTCTTTTTATTGGTCAAATGATCCAGGAGTTATAGCGCTATGTAATACATACTTTGAAAAATATTGGAAAAATAATTCTTAATAAACAAATTGAAGTATTTGGGTAAATCTTATATTACGAAAAGGTAACCATGAAGTATGAATGCCAAGGAAGTTGCATTGTGTAGCGTCTTCGCTGCTGTTGCAATAGCTTTGGATCGTTTCAGAATACCTGCAGTTTTTGCACCACTACAATTTTATTTCTGGGAAATACCGATAATCATTGCGCTATTACTTTTTGGTTTTAAAGTCGGTTTTTCAATTGCTGCAATTACTGCTTTTGGACAAGCATTAATTTATCCAAGAGCTTTAGGATTTCTTTTCCCATTTTGGAATCTACTTGCAATGTCAACTTTTATAGTATCAGTTACTTTAGTTAAGCAAATTCTTGACCGTAGAAAAAACGATGTTACTACTATGAATTATAACAGAATTAAGCCTATAATTTATTTAACCTCTATATCAATGGCAGTTAGACTTTTAGTGATGCCTTTTGTGAATTTTTTTATGTATAAATACATGATGCCGATATTTGTAGGTCAAAGTTTTTCTGATGTTGCTATAATTGCAATGGTGCCTAGCTCAATGATCTTCGATGTAATTTTAACACTTTATACTATTCCAATTGCTTATATGATAGCCAAAAAAGTATATAAAATCTTAAACGTAGGGCACCACATTTTTTAACGGTTACTTTTTACTTTTATCTCTGCCGAAAAAAACATCTGATTTTCGATTCTAAATATTTATGTTAAAAGTAAAAAACTGCCAGTAAACTGTCAGCCATACTATCATACGGCATTGTTTTAAATATTAATCGAAGCAACTGATGGTTTCATAAAAAATATGAGGGGAAAAAATGAAAATAAATAAATTTAATTTTAAAGCAATATTTCTTTTGATTCTATTGGCGGCAATGATTCCATTGACTTCAATGCCCATACCAGTTCAATCTGTGCAAACAGAGGGTGGCTCACCAACAGATCTTCCAGGCGGCTCAATTCATCCATTACCTTCCGATGTTACTCCTGACTATACAGTCATCAGCTACGCCTATCTCAGCGCCAGACCAAACCCAATAGGAGTTGGTCAAAGTCTATTGATTAACATATGGATTACACCAGGAGTTCATGTGGCAAACTACTTCACAGGATTTACAGTGACAATCACAGCACCCGATGGAAAAGAAGAAATTGTGACAGAGGATTCTTATGCTGGAGATGGGACAGCCTGGTTTGAATACGTTCCCACTCAAGTTGGCACATACAAATTCAAGTTTGACTTTCCCGGCGGCTATTTTCCAGCAGGAGACTACTACATAAACCCTGGCGCAGCTTATTCTAGTGGCACAACCGTTACTATGAATCAATCAAGATGGTACACGCCCAGCTCAACTCCGGTAACAGAAGTTATTGTACAAAATGAAACAGTGTCCTCATGGCCTGCAGCACCTCTTCCAACCGACTACTGGACAAGACCAGTGTATATGCAGAACAGAGAATGGTATTCTATACTGGGAAACTACCCGTGGAGTGGCAGTGGCGAAGGATGGCCTGATTGGCCAGCTGAAACGAATTACTACAAGGGTAATACAAAGTATAATGCTTGGGTCTTAGCGCCGAACACAGCCCACATAGTATGGAGGCGACAAGACGCTATTTCGGGACTCATCGGAGCTGAAGCAGGAATCGTCTACTCAACGCAACCTGGCGCTGGAGCAGTACCAAGCGGTGATACTCCAAGTGTAATATACGCTGGAAGATGCTACGATACCAGAACGATATACATGAACAACGGATCATGGGTAAGCTGTGCGGTATGCTACGACCTGCGCACTGGAGAAATGTATTATGCAATACCCGGTGGCGTCTCGCCTTCATACGTTACTTATGCCTCATCATACTCAACAATAGCAGGCATGGCAGCAGTACCTGGCGGCGAAGCTGGTGCAGGCGTTATAGTAGAACTTTTGACAATTTCTAACAATAGACTTCTAAAGATTGATCCATGGACTGGAGCAGTAACGACTAACGTGACAGCAATGTCAGGAACTGTTATCGGCGAATACGTGATAAGCCTGCAGACAAATAACACAGCTACAGGTCCTATGTTAATTAACTGGACTACACATGGCACTAGTAACAATTTTACTTCAAGAATAGTAGAGAACAGATCAGTTGCGTTTAGCAGTATTCCCTCTTCAGTAGATTGGCAAGCGGGCTTACTTGCCTCTGCGACAACTTTACAATACAACGGTGCACTATATGGCGTTCAAATAACAGCCTATTCACTCAAAACAGGACAAATGACATGCAATTTCACAGACACAGATTATGTACCATACACTACAGCCACAGCTGCTGTTGACCACGGAAAAATCGCTATCCTCATGCAGGACGGCTATGCTGTTTGTTATGATTTGACAACTGGAAAAAGAGTCTGGGTCAGCCAGCACACATATGACGTCGGAGGCTATCCATGGGGTATTTGGGGTACTTATGATTCAGCATCCTATGGCGGTAACTATATTCAATCTCTCTATGACGGCATTTATGCTTTCAATTGGTCAACGGGCAAAATCTCTTGGGTGTACAAAGAACCAAGTGTTCCATTCGAAACTCCCTATGCAGGATACAACCCATTCATGTCTTCAGTAAGTATAGCAGACGGAAAAATCTATTCATACAACAGTGAACACACACCAAGCCAACCTTTCACAAGAGGCTGGAAACTTCATTGCATTAACGCTACTACAGGCGAGGGTATATGGAACATCTCTGGACCTTTGACTCCAGGTGCAATGGCAGATGGTTACCTCACAGCATCAGGCAACGATGGCTACATGTACGTATTCGGCAAAGGACAAAGCGAAACAACAATCTCAGCACCACAAACAGCTATAACTCTCGGACAAA
Source organism: uncultured Candidatus Bathyarchaeia archaeon (assembly GCA_964640475.1). Lineage (GTDB taxonomy): Archaea > Thermoproteota > Bathyarchaeia > Bathyarchaeales > Bathycorpusculaceae > Bathycorpusculum. Next base: position 7,319 of record CAZXGX010000061.1, on the reverse strand, counting down.
GCATCATGCTAACAGGTACAATCCTAGACCAATCACCCGCTCAAACAGGAACACCATGCATATCAAAAGACTCAATGGCTACATACATGGAATACTTGCATATGCAAATGCCAATCGACGGAATATACCATAACATTACGGTAACGGGTGTTCCAGTATCTATTGATGTGGTTGACCCTAACGGCAATGCAATACATATCACAACAGTCACAAGCGATATGAGCGGAACTTTCGGTTACCTATGGGAACCAGAGATACCTGGAGAATACATTATTACTGCCACCTTCATGGGCGACGACTCGTATGGTAGTTCATGGGCAGAAACACATGTAGGCGTAGTCGAAGCACCAGTTGAAACTTTAACTCCGACACAGACACCCATAACAATGCCGCCATTCGAACTCTACACAATAGGCTCAGCAATAGCAGTCATTATTGTAGTTGCAATAGCTACCGTTCTGCTTCTTAGGAAGCGACCATAAAAATGAAACAAAAGAAACAATATTCCTTTCCCTTTTTTTAGGGCATCTTAAGTATTGGGCAGGGGCTGAGAGGGCTTTCAATTGCATTTACCAAGCAATTGTATCAGCAATTTTCTTTTCTCCTTAAATTCTGCAAAAGCCCCAGCAAACCCTCCTTGATTTATAAATCAAAGGTGCAACGGAAAATCCCAAGTAACGGGCATTGAAAGTTGACGTTGATCCTGAGGAAGACATAGACACCTCTTGGAGGGTAGTGCAAATATTTTTCTCATGCCAGTTCAACCCCTCTTCGGCGTTTCCTATAGTAGAGCAGTAATCCAGCACCAACCAAAAAAATTGCGATGATAGAAGCCGTCCCGATGGAGAATATCGGGAAAGACTTAATTTGCATAATAGTAGTGGGGGTTGGCAATGCCGGGTGGTTGTCGCTGCCGAATGGTGACATTAAAGGATAATTATCTTGATTAGCAACATTTGCCGTCCTATTGCCGTCGTTTGAAAAGCCCCAAATCTTGTAGGATGTATCACCAATGCCGTCACCGTTCAAGTCCTTTCCTTTATAATCGCTCCAGTAGTTGCCTAATATGTAGATATTTTCACAACCTGACATGAATTCAATGTTCCAGCTAAAATTGATAAAACTATTTTTAGTGACAAAAACGTCAGAGCCCCAACATAAAAAGCCAACACCACCCTGCGTGCCAATGCGCGTGAGGTTATTTGCGATATATTGATTATTGGAACATTCAGCTTTATTGCTTATCGCTATTACACTATGTATTGTGTTTTGGGTAATTGTGCAGTTGGTTGCTGCCCACATGTATATGCCCTCGTTAAAATTTCTAATATTCATATTCTTAATTGTCACGTTGCTTACGGTAACGCTGATTGCGGTATCAGAAAAGAATAAGCTTTCATAGCCACGTCCCTCTAGTGTAAAACCTGCTCCGTCTAGTACGATATTGGGGCACTTGATTGCGATGCTGTAGTTTGTAATATTGCTTGTTAAGGTGTAAACATTTTCGTTTTGCTGAATTGGAGCGGTTGATAGGTTGAGGTTTCCGTCAGCTTCGATAGTGATGATGGGCAATGATGGTGGCGGAGTAGGAAGTATTGCCGCACTTGCTAATGGGTTTGAACTTGGTTCTAATAGCCAAGTCGTGACTATGCCAGAAGTGACTGTGACGACAAGAGCAAGAAGTAAAGAGATACTCTTTCTCATGTTTTACCTCCTGATTTTGGAAAGCGTTTTTTGAAGTAATTATTGGTTCCATAATTGTAGTTGTAGCTGTTTTTGGCGTTAGTTTGCAGGTAGTCATGACTGACTCCACGGCGCTGGTTTCTCTTTAAGTAAACAAGAAAAGCCGCAAGTACAACTGCAATTGTTAAGAGACAAGCTGTAAAGATTGCTTTTTTACCCATAGCTCATCCAACATGTCCATAGGCTAAGGCTGGTTATAATGTGTTCTCGTCAAGAAACCTTGACTAAGCTTTTCGTAGATTATTCAAATTTTGACTAAACCCTGGTAAGGCGTCTTCTTTGAAAAATAAGTGCCAGCGAAGTAGCGATTATTATTGGGATTATAACTATTGCTATTATGGGTATTTCTGGAATTTCTTGGTTGTTGTATATGTAGCCTAGAAAGGTTGGGTCGTGCTCTATCTGGTTCCCATCCCAGACTGGAAAGCAAATCCGATAAATCAGCGAAGAGGACTCATAGTTTGAATTGACATTTGGCCACGAACCGCCGAAAAGATCAGCAAGGTTTAATTGGTTAGCAAGAAAGCTTATGCTCCGAACTGTTGAACCATAAATCGTTGGCAACCCCGCTATAGCCACTGCTTGGGCTTGCGCTTCATAGCTGTCTACACCTGCCCCATGAGTCTCAGTGCCGCCTTCTCTGTAGAGCGTGTAGTTTCCTCCGAAGACAAAATCATACGCTTTTACATTGTCCACTTTGACTTCGGCAACGTCTGCCTCCACCGCCGAATCAGCCGTGGAAGAATTGTATGGCTGCCCATTAACTGAGGTCGAATAGGGCTTTGACGTGTAGGTAGCTGTAGCATAAAGTAAAGCTAAGCTTAAGCCGTCAAAAGAAGAAAACTCTGAAGGCTCAAGAACTTCCAAGTTAGTTACTTTTCCAATGTCAAAGCTTGTCTTCAAATCTGAAACGTTACCATTTACGCTAAAATCATAGTTTAAGGTTAAGTGTTCAAAGAACATTCTTGCAGTGACACCGATTCTTGCATTAGCATTCTGCAGATAGGCATAGGCGTTTTGGTAGGTAAAGCTCCACTGGTAATGTGGAACTGAATTGATGGTTGTTTTCTCGATGGGTGTCATACTATAGCCTTGGCTCATGTTAGAGTAAATGTAGTAGAGAACTTCATTCTCGCCTGAATCTTGACTGGCTTGAGGGATTCCGTCGCCGTTGAGGTCACGGTAAACCTCCAATTCAGATAGAGCGCTGGCTATGAAAACTTGCGTGCCGTCGGCTAAGGTGAAATGTTGGCCTACAATGTTGGCGATTGGAACTGGATAAGGATAGTCAGGCGTGGTATAAGCTGCATAGTAAATGACTTGAGTGTTTGAAACGTTTATCCAATTATACCAAACTTTAAACGGTGCATTATTAGAAGCGAGAGTACCGTTAGCATATTCCAAGTCAGCTTGAGGTATAATACTTGATGCACTAACTAGGTTAAACGGTCCTGACATGGGAGAAAGCGTAAAAACCGTAGCCATTAATAGTAATGCCATAACGATTGAAGCAAACAATTGCATATGATTCAAAGCAGCAATCACCGACTAAAGGTAAGCTCTATAACTTATTTAGATTTGTGCAAAGCTCCCCATCGTAACTTTTAGTTAGCCAAGTTTTTTATTTCTAGTTAGTCCACTATTTTTTATGCGATCAAGATTGCAACAAGTGGAAGCTTGTGTTAGAGAGCTAAAGATGCACGGGATGGTCGTAGAGTCAGGGGAACAGGGTAAAGAGCAAGCGTATGTTCTTAGCGGTAAAATTTTGCAGATGATAGACGAAGCAATGAGTCATATGCGGAAGCGGTATCCGAAAGCAACAGAAGAGTCTGTTAAATATAGGGCTTTAATTTTTGTGGTCCTGCATAAAATGGGTTTAGTGGAGGAAAAGAGTTTACCTGTTTACATTTGTGTCCTAAATAGTCTTGCAGATTGGAAATTGGTTGATAACCAATGAGATTAGGAAAAGTTTGCTTTAGCCTTTATTTAGGGGTAAAAGCGGTTTTAGCGAATCAATAGTTAACTTTTTAGGGACAGAAAAAGGGCTTTTCTGTTTCTACCCAAGTAACGGAAATTGAAAGACATGCTGTGGAAGTGGTCGGTTTTTGTTTGCTTTCTAATTTGCTGCTACATGGGCGTTTCTACTGATCTTTTTTCTATAGCTCCTTATTTAGGAGGCTCCATTTTTTCTGTGCCTCTTAAAATAAACTATCAAGCCAAGAGTAACCAAACAAGCGGTTACTATAAGCGCAGGGACCGTAGGAAAAGGTTCAGGGTTTGTGTGAGCGATAATTTCCTGCGGTGACGATGAAGGCGACTGTTCAGGTTCTAAAGCTGGTGTAGAAGATGTGGGTGTAGGGGTGGCTGTGACTGGGCTTGGCTGGGTGGTTGGATTGCTTTGTGTAGGTGTTACAGTGTTGTCGTAAATGCTGTTTTCTGAATCGCTCCAGACATAAATGTCCTTCTCTGTCCATCCCGATATCTCGTTTTTTGTAATGGTGTTACCCACGCAGGGTTCATAGGGACCATAAACCACTATGCCGTATCCATTACTTTTCAATAGGTTTTTTGTTATCAACGAGTTGTTTGTGGCAACCAACAACACGCCTTGACCATTGTTTGAAAGAACCAAGTTCTCAACTGTAATTTTTGAACAACTTATCAGAGCTACGTAGCCCGCATTGGAGGGCACTGTTTTGTCGTGTTGGTTAACCCAGTAATAAACTGGTTTGCCGTCTACAGTGTTTGAGGCATCAATATCATTTACGTAGTGGGATGCTGGAACAGAAGTTTCAACGTAAATCCACAGGTTAAACTGGTTATCCTTAAGCTGGTTACCTCTAAAAACGTTGTTTGGGGAATGATTAATTATTATGCCGTACGAATTGTTTGTTATAACGTTATCATAAATCGAATTGTTTTTGGTGAACAATCTAAGCAGTATGCCCACATTGTTTTCAATAATAGTGTTTCCCGTGATGGTGTTGTTATTTGAACCAGTCTCTAAATTTTCCCAAGTAAGCTTGACCCCATACTCAAAACCCTTAATCTGCATACCCTTCACTGTAACGTTAACTCGGTCTTGAAGAAAAACTCCAGCAGAATTTCCGTAACCCTGAAGAGTATATCCTGCACCATCAATCACTAAATTATTGCGCAAAACCACAATTGTGCCTTCTATATCACCCGTGAAAGTGTACATGGCTCCGTCACGCTGGATTTTGTTGGTTCCGTTAACACTTCCATCCTTTTCAATTCGTATTCCTTGTGGAGTTGGCTCTGGGAAAAAATTCGCTGAGGCAAAATATGCCATCTGCACCCCAACAGTTGATGAGAGCAAAATTGTCAGTACAATCGCTAGAGCTATTTTCTTTATAGAGTTTACCTCCTGCTACTTTTCTTGACATATAACAGTGTGCCTGCAACAACAATGGCTACTAAGGCTATTGCAGCTGCAAGAGTTGTTTCTGTTTTCCATTGTTGAAGTTGTTTAATGGGTAAAAAGTGTTTTCGTCAAGAAATCTTGACTAAAAATGTTTATTCATCAGAACAGGATTAGTCAAACTTTCTTGACTTAATTTTAGTTTTTCTCTTGAAGGTTTAGCGATGTTTCCGTTTGAAAAAAGCTACTCCAAGCGCCGCTATACTTAACGTTGCAACTGTTAAGGCAATCCACAGCCAACTCTCCTGACCATTAATCACCGACACCCCATTGGATGCCAACTGCATACTAATTTCGTGAGTACTATGCGAATAACAAAACGTGACAATCCAAGAATCACCAGTTGAAACAGCCGAATAATCCAGTAGCTTTCCATCCAAAAGCACCTTTAAGTCTTCAACGCTAGCAAGTAAACCTTTAGCTATGCTGATTCTTGCATAACCCGATGTCCCCGACAGACCTGAAACGGAAAATCCAAGCTCGGAGGCGGCGCTGTTGAAGATTAACGAGGTTACGGTGCTGTTGGATTCCACAAAGAAAACCGCCTCATTCTGATAGGGCAAAACGCTAATTGACGTAGTGTTACTTGCGGCTTGATGAGTTGCATTGCCGCTCCATTCCGCTTTTAACGCAAAATCACCTGAAGCAGTATTAGCCCAGTAAACGCTGTATTCTCCAGCCATGTTTGTTCGACTAGAAGTAATGGGTACCCACTTCTCTATGCCTGGAAACGTGTAGCTTAAGACAACTATTTCGTTTGTTAACGGGTTGCCTTTCGAGTCAAGAAGCAAACCGCCAATTTTTACTGGCGCCGTTAGAGTAGCGGTAGATGCCTCAGGCGTAATTGATATTTGAGTCTGTTCAATCTGCCCCGAACCACCTGAAACGCTGTCAACCTCTGAAATGTTTCTAACAGAATAATCTCCTCCCCAACCGTTCCCAAAACCCAAGAATTCAATATCTTCAAAAGTGAAATTAATCATATCTGAAACTGAATAACTTCCCATTGAAGCGCCGTCTTCGTCAAAAACTTCACCTGAAACCTTAAACGGATTCGCCTGAACAGTTAACTTCATCGTGTACCAAACATTCTCTTGTCCATACGCAAATCCCTGCCAATCCCAAATGTCGCCGTATTTACCTGTTTCCCAAACAATCGTATGAACAAATCTTGCTAAAAGAAATGTATCAACGCCATATTTTTTGTGAAATTCAAACTGTACGCCCTCTTTGGAACCATTTAAAAACGATTCTTTCCCAATGAAAATACCAAAACCATCTATTCGGTTTGCCTTAACTTGCAGAGAAAACTCAAAATCGGTTGTAGGCAAAATCGTTTTGTAAAAACCAATGCCTTGATCGTGGGCATCGCTCCAGATTCTGATGGTTCCGTTGGATTCAGAATAGTAACCGTCTCCATCTCTTACATTCCATCCTTGAAAAATCACGGCTTGTTGATTGTTTATGCTGTTGCTGGAGGAAGATTGTGCAGATACGAAACTAGACTGTGTTATCATCACTGTGGGTAACAATAGTGTTAAGAGGAGAACTGCGGTTAATGTCGCCTTTCTTTTCATGGCTAAACCCTTGCAGACCTATAGATTTTTAGTGTATAAGCGTATTCGTCAAGAAATCTTGACTAAGCCTTCAGGAATTGTAGTCAACTTTTCTTGACTTAGGCTGATTTGATGTATAAATGGTTTATACTTGCCCTGTTGCAGTGCATAGAAAAACCTCAAATAACAGGAATAAACTTTCAACTATATTTCATTTCTTTATTCCTTCTCATAGCTGAATTAACGAGGACAAGCAGGCTCATCTAAGCTTGGTCAGCTTGAGACTTTTTGCGCAACTTGCAAGCAGTCTGATACAGTTTTTGAAGCTAAAAAGCAAATAGTAACATTTGGCTTTGCGCTTTGGATGTTGTTGTGATTTAAGACCAAGACTCAACAACAAATTGATTAAAAAAGAATCAACCTGCCATTTTGTAGAAAAACACTGCTTGAACAGCAACTTATGGCAAGCCCACAACTAGCCAGCAGCTTAAACCAGACGCAGATTCCAAAACCCAAACTGCAGCACTACCCAATGCTTGTTGTTGTGTACAAGGGCTACCTCGCCAACAACTAATAGA
>CAZXGX010000060.1:0-12289 GCA_964640475.1 uncultured Candidatus Bathyarchaeia archaeon | reverse complement strand
CTAATCAACCCTAAGCCTCAAGCACTTTAGCATTCTTTAACACGTTTACGTTCCCTTCTCCTTTTGCTACATAGCCAACCTCAAAATGCTGCACTTTACGTTTTTCAAGTTCATCTTGAAGCTTATCTGCATCCTCTTTAGCTACAGCAATCAATATTCCACCAGCTGTCTCCTTTGCTTCACCAGTCAACAAGGGATAACCAAAAACATCAGCCAAAACCGGAGTCCCACGAATAACCGCCAGTTGATCTATCACTATATCCACTTTACCTAAAACCGCCATATTAGCAGCATGACCTTTAAGCCCAAAACCAGTAACATCAGTAGCCGCATGAACAGGCACTTTTTGCATCGCCTCTGCAACAGGCTTATTGGAAGTAATCATCCCAGTAATAGCACCGTTTACCGCAGTGTCAATCAAATCTTCAGATATTCCTTCAAGAAGCTCTTTACCATCCTCTTCCTTACGCAAACGATACGCTGCCATCGCAGGCGCAATCCCTAAAGGCTTAGTCAAAAACAAACGGTCACCCACTTGCGCTCCACGCGTATAAACAATTTTTTCAGGCGCACTAACACCAGTTGCTGCACCACCAATAATAGGCCATGGATTCCTGATTGTATGCCCACCCACAACAGGTATACCCATTTCACGACAAAAATCACCCAGACCCTTAAGCATACCCACAGCCAACTCACTTGGCATATTTTCGGGATACGCCATAATAGTCAAAACATTAGCTATATTGGTCACACCTAAAGTGTAAATGTCACTTGTAACGTTGCTACCTGCAATTCTACCTTGAATTTCTGGCTCATCAACCATAGGAGTAAAAAAATCAAGCGTATTCAAAATAGCCAAACCATCAGCAATTTTTACCACACTAGAATTCTCCCATGGACCAGCCAACACTTCCTCACCAAACTCACAAGTTAAACCTGCCCTATCAAGCAATTCACCTAGTTGATACTGAGGCAATTTACAACTGCATCCATGCACTGGAACAACTTTTGTTAACCGATAACTCATACATTATTGCTCCTTTAATTTATCTCCAAAAAAATATGTTTTAATATCTATAAAAGTGTTGAACCCCAAATGGGGTTTACTGCTTTTTCCCCTGAATTATTTCAAGGAATGCTTCAACACGTGTTTTTATTTGCTCTGAATCACCCATTGTATAGTCTGTTTCAATTTTCAGCATCGGTAAATCTTGGCTCTTCATTGCACTTTCCACTTTTACTGCTTCAACATTGTAGTCATGACAATTCTGAAGTGTATAATAGATTACTCCGTCAACATTATGGTTCTTTGCTAGTTGCTTTACACTTTCAAGTCTTCTATCATTGGGTGTGAAGCATGCACATGGAATCCTGCTGTATTTCTCCACGATAGCCCAAAGTAAATCGTTTAAACTGTTACTCTTCGGTTCAACTAAATCAGTAAAGTAACGTGTGCCAACACAGCTTTCTTCAACAACAACTGAAGCACCGGCAGCTTGAACGATGCTGTGTAGTTTCCAGTTTGGTATAGCCATTGGACAACCAGAAATCATAATTCGAGGGACATCATTGCTTTCTACACCAACTCCGTTGCGTACTCGTTCATCAAGCTCGTCACAAAGCTCATTTACTTTGGCAGTGAAACGTACTGGATCATCATTGAAGCTTATTTGACTGATCAATAAAGCATCTAAACCACTGATTGGTGAAGGTGACTTGGTACGAAGCGCATTTAGGCGTTGGAGTGCTTTTCGTTTGTTATTGATTAATTCTATAGCCGCTTGCAGTTTTTCAGCAGTTATTTTATTGCCTGTTAGTTCCTCCATTTTAGCTTTGAAAGCTTCCACTTCTTTAAACCAGAATTCTTTACCTTGCTGTGTATCAGGTTTATGAGGAATCTCAATCACATACGTGGGGATTAGGTCGTTTAGAAGCTCGTAAACCTTCTTTTTACCATCACAAGTTGTTTCTCCAACGACAAGATCACTACATTGGAAATATGGACATGTGTTAGATAATCTAAAACCATAGAACGATTTAATTAATGGACAAAGATTCCTAGGAATGACTGCTTCAGCATCTGGAACAGGAAAATCTGCGCCTCCACATAATCCAACCATAGACGCGTTAGCTGCATAAGCAAGCTCTTCGGGTGCATAAACACAGAAGGCACCTACGACCTTGTTACCTGCAGCTCGTTGGTCGCATAGTTCTTTAATACGTAAACCATGGATTTCTGAGACTACGAAATCAAAGTAATCCATTTTTTTAGGTCTGTTCTTTTGGCTTAAGTAAACTGCACCAAAATATTGGCCTAGTATGTTAAGGAGTTGGTTGTGTCTTTCAATATCAATTCCTAAGTTTTTCCACATTTCAACGTATTTTTCTGACATATTAGTCACACGCCAATGTGGAGCATAATAAGAAAACAATACTATTAAAACTATTGATTTACAATATTAAAAAAATTGATTACTGTTAACGTTTCTTCACCAAAATCCTAAACCCAACACCAGACCGTGAAGCTTCAACAACTTCATGCCCATTATTCTTAACCCAACGCTGAATATTATCAAACTCCAACTCACCCTCACCAGTAATCTCCAAAAGCTGTCCCGAAACCATTTCACATAACTTACGCTTAGTCAATGCCACAGGCATCGGACACATTTTACCAGCAACATCCAACTTTTCAAAACTCAAAACCAAAAACCTCTAAAACGTTATAACCTTATCACTATTATTAGTCCACTCAACAAGATCATGTATAGTAGCAAGTTTAACACCATCCATCAAATCAGCTTGGGTCAAACCTCGTGCGTCAGCGCAAACCCCACAGGCTTTCACTTCCACACCACCTTTTAACAAATTATCCAATGTCTCACCATAGTTGGTTAAACCTTGAGCAGGTTTCTGTTCTTTCTTAGCTAAGTAGACGCCGTTCTCAAACAGCCAAATCTGTACTTTATGGCCCTCCAGATCTGCGGTCCATGCAAATCTAAGTGCTGAGAGAGCTCTTTCTTTTGCGTATGGAGCTTCAAAAATGATAACTGTGAAGGTGGTCATGTAACTTCCTCAATTTTACTAATAGTTCTTATTAAAAATTCTGATATAAGGGTTTCCAAAAACAAAAAACAAATTAGCATAACAAACATTCAAGAAAGCATACATCGCGAGGCAAAAAAATGGAAACCATAAGATTCGATTACCTACACACATTCCTAACTGTAGCTAGAACACGAAGTTTTTCAGTTACCGCCAAGGAGCTTAAAACAAGCCAAGGAACCGTAAGCCACCAAATCGCCGCTTTAGAGGAGTACTTTGATGCTAAACTCTTTAAACGCTCAGCCAACGGTGTAGAACTCACCGATGCAGGAGCAACTCTCAAAGCAACAGCAGAACGAATCATTCAAGAAGCTCAAGATGCTAAAGCAAAGATTTCAGCATCAAAACAAACACTTTGTGGAACAATCAGAATCTCTGCAAGCACAATACCAGAAGAACACATTTTACCAAGCCTAATCTACCAGTTCCAAAAAAAGCACCCTGATGTAAAGTTCAAGATTATTGCTCAAGACAGCTTAAACAGCCTCAACAGTTTACAGAATAATGATGCTGACTTTGCAGCAGTTGGCACAATATTAGGTTTCCAAGACAAATTCGATTTCCTACAGGTTGGAGAAGAACAACTAGTACTCATAACCCCCTGTAACCACAAATTAACGAAAAACAAAAGCATCAAATTAATGGATATTCTACAATACCCCTTCATAATTCGGGAAGAAACCTCCGGTACACGAAAAGAAATCGAACAATTACTAGAAGCAAACAATATTCCAGTTTCAGAACTCGAGGTTGCTTTAGAGCTTGGAAGCACTGAATCAGTTATAACCGCCGTTTCTGAAGCCCATGGAATAAGTATAATTTCCTCAATTGCAGCAAAAAAAGCTGAAGCAGCAGGATTAATTAAAACCGTAAATATCTTTGAAGCAAAAAAATCAAGAAAGTTTTACATGGCAAAAACAAAAAAGGCACTATTAAAAAGCTGCACTGTATTTTGGGATTTCTGCAAAATATATGTTTACCAGAATAATGTCGCTGCTTGCCCTAAAAATTAAGACACATAACAAACCTTTCAGTAATACATTAATTGAACATTTTTCAAACTCAAATAGAATCCTCTAATACAATTAAGCCCTTGTTTTGTCAAGTATGGTTTATATTTTTCACCTTGTAAGTGTAGTGCTAAGGATGCAGTGCTATGAATCACTGGGAAATGGAAAACACTGTGCAATTAAGCGCTGTGTTGAAAGATGCAGGTTTTGAAGTTTCTCAGATTTGCTATTCACGACCCAGTTGTTTTGATTTCATTGCCAAAAGGAAGGATCTAACGATCCTGCTAAAAGCAGCCTCTGAAGTTGATAGTCTTTCTGACGCCATTTCTCGCGAACTAAAGACCATTGCAGGTCGTCTTTCAGCTGCCTCTTTACTAATTAGTAAGCATTCACATGGCAAACCAATTGAAGATGATACTGTATATTCCCGAAACAAGGTATCAGTGATAAATTCTAAAACCTTCAAAAGTATTATTGAGCAAACAGGAAATCCCTTAATTTATGCCAGCCCAGGTGGATACACAGTTAAAGTTGATGGCGCCCTGATTGAGAATCGACGCAAAGAGCTCGGATTATCGATCGGGCAATTAGCCTCATTAATTGGAATTTCACGTAGAACGCTTTATGGTTACGAACATGGAATGACTGGAGCATCAGTTATTTCAGCATACAAATTAGCTGAAACTTTAGGCGTTCCAATTGCTAAACCTATTAATGTTTTAGCTAGAGCAAAAAAGCAACCTGAATGTTTACTTCTCAGGTCTAAGCATGATTTAATGACAAAACTTTTACTTAGACAATTTTTTAAGAAGTTTAGTTCCTGCGAAATTTCACCGATACATCAAGCACCCTTTGATTTCATAATGAGCGTGCCAAAAGAGAACTACCTAATTATCGGTGCCGTTGCTTCAACTGATGAACCAAACCTGGATTGTAGAGTGAATGAAATTTTAAGTATTTGCCGACTGATCTATGCTTACCCAGTATTAATAACGGAAAACCGTAACAGCACAAATTTGGATTTGTCTTGTTTCACAGTTGAAGACTTAAGGGTTCTCCATTCCCCAGAAGAACTAATCGCCAGCGCGTAAAAGATTAGCCAAGTGTTTGTTGCGAAGTTTTTCGTTCGTTGAGAGCTTTTTTTGCTGGTTTCCAAGATTTTCTGATACATGCAGGGTATTGCTCATTGTTTTTTAGCCAATCAACCATGAACTGTTTTGTTTTGGGATCAGCCAAATAACCTGTGCCAAAGTCGCCGTATACTTCTCGAAGTAAGGCAATTTCTTGATCTCTCTCGACCTTGGCAATAATTGATGCAGCTGAAACTATTGGGTAAGTTAAATCTGCTTTATGACGGGAGATTACTCGTGTTTTAATTGTTAAGCATTCCTTAATGTGGTCTTTAAAGCGATTCTCAAGAATATCAGCTGCGTCAACGTAGACTTCATTTGGTTTTAGCATTTGAATGACTTCAGCAAATGTTTGAGCTTCAAGACGATTTAGTTTATGGAGTCTACGTTCGCATTCAACAGCACGATCAATTTGACTGGGCATGAGCTTTATAGTCTTATGCATCTGCGTTAGTTTAGTAATTTCTAAATAGAGTTTTTCACGTTTTTTAGGTGTCAAAAGTTTTGAATCTTTCACTCCAAGCGAAGCTAACGCATCTAGTTGCTCATTTTGCACTGCTACTCCAGCAACTACTAATGGACCAATTACGCATCCACGACCAGCTTCGTCAACACCTGCAACCAACATTTTATGTAGTCATCCTGAACTAGAGACAAAACTAACAACAAAACTAATAACAGTTACCTTAAAGGGCATTATATCAAAGAGCGAAAATTGTAGAGCAGTAAATCAGCCTATTTAGCATGCTTCTTTTACGCGAACTTAAAATTGATGCGCACATCTATATTTTTATTAATTAGTATATGCAGATATATGCTAATATTCACAGAATGCATTATTCCAGAATCATAGGTTGAGGACGTCATATGGAACGAAAAATAATGTCTCTAGGCAAATCATCACTAGTTGTTTCGCTTCCAAAGGAATGGATGCAACAAAACGACCTAAAAAAGGGCGACACAGTCTCTATAAATATTCAACGTGACCGCTCAATAATCATTTATCCCTCAGTTCTTAAAAGCTCTGAACCTAAAGAAATCACTTTAGGCATTAGTCAAAATGAAGAAGAACTATTAATCACCCAAAAAATTCTCGGTGCCTTCCTAAACGGTTACTCAGGAATCATGTTAAGTTCAGAAAAAATTCTAACTGTACCTCAAATAAAAGCCATCCGTAACATGGCTGGAAGACTATACATGAGAGTCATGGAAGCAGACGCAAAATGCGTTTACATCCAAAGCCTAATGGATGAATCTAAAGCTTCACTAGAACAGGCCATTCAACGTATGCATCTAATTTCTCGATCTATGTGTGAAGGAACAATTAACGCTTTAAAGAATAATGACATAGCATTAGCTAAATCAGTATTTTCACTTGACGACGATGTTGACCATTTTGCTTTTTTCATTCTAAGAATTCTCCGTAACGCTGCCCAAGATCCACTTCTTGCAAATGACCTAAGAGTGGACGTACTAGATTGTATGGATCATCAAATGCTAGTTTATAGAATGGAATACGTTTCAGACTACGCTGTAGAAATTGTAAGACACATAGTGATGCTTCACGGTACAAAGAACAAAATACCTGAAGATGTATTAGCGCCAATGGTAATGGCGGGAACACAAGCAGCAGAACTATATGTTAAGTCAGTAAACGCGTTCTTCTCAAAAGATGTTCAAAGTGCAGTTGAAATAATGAAGCATAAACAAAGAGTTGAAAAACTTGATGTTGAAATAGCTTCAAAAGCATTCACTGGTCCAGTTAAAAGCGCTGAGCTTGTTTGCGCTATCTGCTCGATACGAGATAACCTAAAAAAGATTGCGCATAGCACATTTAGCATAGCTGAGCTTGCAGTAAATCGTGCCTTCAAAGAATCTAATCCAGAAGCTTTAGATGAATTTAGAGCAACACTACAATAACAAAATACTTTGAAATAAAATAGCAGGGCAAAAACTGCCCAAATGTCATATTATGTTTTACTTAGATACTCATGGATACTCTTTGCAGCTGTTTTTCCTGAACCCATTGCACTTATCACCGTAGCTTCACCTGTTGCTATGTCACCACCAGCATAGACAGCTTGCAAACTAGTTTTGCCAGTTTTTCTATCAATCGCAATTATACCGCCACTTAAAACTTCTAAACCTTTAGTTGTACTTTGAATTATCGGGTTTGGTGTTCGTCCTATGGCAACAATCACCGTATCAACTTCCATCGTTGCTTCAGAGCCTTTTACAGGTATTGCTATTCTTCTTCCAATTCCGTCTGCTTTACTAAGCTCCATAGTAACGTATTCCATGGCTTTAACGTTGCCTTGCTCATCCCCAATAAATCGTGTGGGTGAAGCCTGATACTTGAAATTTATTCCTTCTTCTTCAGCGTTTGAAATTTCTTCTTCTCTAGCAGGCATTTCATCTCTTGATCTTCGATAAACAATTGATACGCTGTCTGCACCCAAACGTAACGCAGACCTTGCAGAATCAAACGCTACGTTTCCGCCGCCTATAACAACGACTTTTTTACCTATCCGTATTGGCGTTTTGTATTGAGGGAAATTATATGACTTCATCAAATTAACGCGAATCAGAAATTCGTTTGCTGAATAGATTCCATTCAAGTTTTCACCTGGAACACAAAGAAATTTTGGTAATCCTGCACCAGTTCCTATGAAGATAGCCTCATACCCTTTACAGAAGAGATCATCAATCGTGAATAATCTGCCAATTAATGCATCGGAACGAAATTCAACCCCTAATTTTGTAATATAATCTATTTCAGCTTGAACAATACGTTTAGGCAGTCTAAACTCTGGAATACCATAAACCAGAACACCACCTCCAACGTGAAGTGCTTCAAAAATGGTAACCTTATAGCCAAGCTTTGCTAAATCAGCTGCAACCGTTAAGCCAGCTGGGCCTGCTCCTACAACAGCGATTTTTTTACCATTAGAAGCTTGAACTGGTTGAACAGTTATGCCCTTTTCTTGCTCAAGATCAGCAACAAACCGTTCTAATCGACCAATTGAAACTGGATCACCTTTGTTTTTAAGAACACAGTTTTTTTGACATTGCTCTTCTTGAGGACAGACTCTGCCACAGATTGCAGGCAGACTATTCTTTTCTTTTATTTTGTTTATTGCAGCACTGTAATTTTTTTGTTTAATAAAACCAATAAAGCCAGGAATTTCTACGCCTACAGGACATCCTTCTACACATTTAGGAATTTTGCAGCCTAAACATCGTGAAGCTTCAGCTATTGCTTGCTCTTCAGTGTATCCTAAAACAACTTCTCGGAAGTTCTTTGCTCGAACAGCTGGCTCCTGTTTGGGTACTTCAATTGCTTTGAAACGATTTTGGGTTTTAGAGTCTTGGTCTAATGTCCGTGACATTGGCATGTTCCCTCAGGTTTTTGGAGTGATAATGAAAGTTGTTTCTCTTCGTTACAGTAACTTTTAAGCCGCTGCATTAACTCCTTAAAGTTAACTTTGTGAGCATCAAATTCGGGACCGTCAACACATGCAAACTGAGTTTTGTTGTCAATTGAAACTCTACAAGCCCCACACATACCCATACCATCAACCATTATTGGATTTAAGCTGGCAATAGTTTTGATACCATATGGACGGGTAATTTCAGCTATTACACTCATCATTATTGGAGGACCGATAGCAAAAACTATGTCAATACGATAATCTTTAGCGATTAATGATTTCAAAATATCGCTTACAAAACCTTTTTGCCCTTTTGTACCATCATCTGATGAAAAAAACACTTCATCCGAGACTGCTCTCATTTCATCTTCTAAAATGAAGAGCTCTTTAGTCCTTGCCCCCATAATAGAAAGAACCCTATTTCCGGCGTCCTTTAAGGCTTTAGCAACTGGATAAGCTACTGCTGTACCTAACCCACCACAAATAACTGCCGCTACACCATAATTTTTAATTTCACTTGGATTTCCCAATGGACCTGCAACATTCATAATTTTTTGTCCAACTTTAAGAGTGCCCATTTCAATTGTTGAAAATCCTACTTCTTGAAAAATGTGAGAAATTGTGCCTTTTTCTTTATCCCAAGATGAGAGAGTTAATGGGATTCGTTCACTATCTTCATGGATTTTAAAAATAACAAATTGCCCTGCATGAGCTTTAACTGCAATATCAGGGGCATAGACAGTAATTTTTTTAGTTACTGAATTTAGCTGTTCTTTTTCAACAACTGTATTAATTTCAATGTTCTGGTTGAATGTCTCAGGCATCCCTTATTCTCCAATTTAGCTCATTGTACGCTTGAGGTATTGTGGATATATACGATATATATTGCGTATAAAAGTTTTGTTGTAAAATTCGACAGCTACAACATTAAAAAATAAACCTAAAGCTGCAACTGAAACATTAGAAAAAAGTAAAAAAACACTAAACTTAAGTCTTAAAAACACGCTAAATACCAACAGTGACAATAATTGTGTGCCTTAAGTTACGAAATTAAGCTCTGGATGGTTAACGAAAAACACGAAGCCGTTTTCGGCAACGGATTAGCAGAGCTATTAGAGGAGATAGAAAAACATCACTCTATTCTAGAAGCATCTAAAAGCTTGGGTATGTCTTACCGATATGCATTACATAGGATCACTTTAGCAGAAGAACGATTAGGCGTATCTCTGGTTACTAGGGTTCGTGGGGGGGCTAAAGGAGGAGGATCTTCTGAAGTCACAGACTATGGCAAGGCTTTAATTAAGCGTTATAGAAAAGCACAAGCAGAACTTTGGCGAATTATTAAAAAAACACCTTAAACAAAATATTTCCTTCAAACAACAGGTTCTTTATTTCAGAAATACTTATTTATATTGATGGTACTGACTGATAACATCGAGGTTAATCAAGTGAATACCAAATTAGTAAGCATCACACTAATTATTGTCATAGTATGCGCTTCAGTAATAGGTTATTTAGGCTACACTGGAGCATTCTCAAGCAACACCGCTAAACCAGAACTACGCGTATTCATCGCGTCAAGCTTAACTAATGTTGTCGACAACATGATTGAGGAGTTCGAACAAGAAAATAACTGCAATCTTGTAATCAATAAAGCTTCATCAAGCGCTCTCTACACACAAATCACTGCAGGTTCAGAATGTGACGTCTATATGTCTGCAGACACAAAATGGACAAAGCAACTAAATGCTTCACAACTGTTATACAACAATGACTACGTGAATTTCACCACAAACAGCCTAGCCATAATAATAGCGCAAGGCAACCCGAAGAACATAACATCACTAGCAAGTTTAGCTGAAAATGGGGTAAAGGTAGTTTTAGCAGATCCGACTATACCTTCAGGTTCCTATACAAACAAAACTTGCTGGAAAGTTGATTCAACATGGGGCAACATAAGCAGTTTAAAATACGACAGTTCTGGGGCTTATGTTAACTATAACTATACAATACATCAAAACGTTGTCTCCTATGAAACAACCGTCGAAAACGTTGTAGGTAAAGTTTCCCTTAATGTAGGTACAGCAGATGCAGGTATAGTGTTTGTCTCTGATGCAGTCTATGGCGACATAACAGGGTCACAAGTCCAATTCCTCTCAATACCTTCAGACGTAAATACAAGAGGCACATACGGCATAGGCATAATAGGAACAACCGCCCAATTGGAACTATCACAGAAATTTATGAACTATTGGCTCTCAGACGCGGGAAGAGCGCTACTAACACAATTCGGTTTTAACTCATAAAAGTGCATATTAAGCACTTTCTCACCTTTTTTAACAAATAATCGGTGTAACAATGAAACAAATCTCGGCGAACTCGCTTTCAAACAAAATATTAATCATAATTCTCGTTCTCATAGTATTTACTTACGTTATTTTTATCGCGTTACCGATAGCAGCAGTCTTTCTAAGAACTGACATCAATCAAATTACCTCACAACTGCAAAATTCCGAAATCATTGAAGCAATAAAACTCAGTTTATTCACATCCGCAATTGCCACACTTATCGCCTTTATCTTAGCGGTTCCAACGGGTTATTTTATGGCAACAAGAAAGTTTTCCGGCAAAGCAATTTTAGACACTATAATCGATCTGCCCATTGTATTGCCACCTGCCGTAGCGGGTGTGGCTTTGCTTTACGCCTTTGCACCAAAGGGTCTCTTGGGTCCAATGTTGAGTAGTTTTGGATTAACTATACCAGGGTATACAGTAGCAGTTATTATTGCAGAAGCGTTTGTAGCGTCTCCGTTACTTTTAAGGTCAGCAAAAACTGGATTTGAAAACATGGATCAAGACATTATCAACAGTGCAAGATTATTGACGGTTTCTCGGCTTAGGGTGTTCTTCACAATTTCGTTACCTCTTTCAATACGAGCTATAATTTCTGGAACCATGATGACTTGGGCAAGAGCGATGGGTGAGTTCGGTGCAACACTGATGTTTGCAGGAAACTTGGCGGGAATAACGCAGACGATGCCTCTTGCAATATATGTGCTAATGAATTCTGATCCTGCTGCAGGTGTCATGTTATCCACAGTTTTAATAATCATTTCCTTCGCCGTTCTTATCATCGTCAAGTTGCTTGAACAGAAGAGATATGGGATTAAAAAATGATAAAAATAGACTCAATCTCCAAATCATTTGGCGAGAAAAATGTACTGGATACCTTAAACCTTGAAATTAAAACAAATGAAACCCTAACGTTACTTGGTCCTAACGGCTGTGGCAAATCAACCCTTCTAAATATCCTCTCTGGTCTAATCAAACCTGATTCAGGCGCGGTCTACATTAACGATGTTTTAGTCAACGGAACAGACGGATCCAAGAAAATTTACATCAGCCCGTCCGAACGTAAGGTCGGCTACGTCTTCCAAACTATATCACTCTTTCCGCACATGCGTATCCAAGACAATGTAGCTTACGGCTTGAAAGCGATGCATTTGTCCAAACAAGAAGTGGATAGACGAACTAAGAGTCTGCTGGATTTTGTTGGGCTAAGTGAATACGCAAAATATTATCCTCATCAGCTTAGCGGTGGACAGAAACA
>CAZXGX010000059.1:0-12661 GCA_964640475.1 uncultured Candidatus Bathyarchaeia archaeon | reverse complement strand
CTGCATGCATTGATTCTAAACGTTCTATTTTCAATTCAATACTTGCCAACTAATACTGCCTCATATTAAACTAAATCAGAGTAATAGTGTTTTAAGTTTTCTCTAAAAAGCATCTGTTTAAAGCAACAAGACTAATTAGCGATAGATGGCATTTAGAAAGTCATGGATAAAGCGTTAACTCCAGACCTGATTGCACCTTGTGGCATGAACTGCGGTCTCTGTAAATGCTACCTCGCTTACTCGCGAGGAGTACCCTACAAGAAAGGCGAAGTGTCCCATTGCTCAGGGTGTCTAGTTAGAGACAAGAATTGCGCATTTATCAAACGGGACTGCCCAAAAAAAGTAGGTAAACAACTGAGATTCTGCTATGAATGCGCGGATATGCCCTGCAAACAATTAGCCAAAATAGATGCACTCTATATTGCTCGTTATGGCATGAGCATGGTTGAAAACCAAAAAATGATGAAAGAAAAAGGCATGGATGAATTCCTAAAAAGCCAAACTGAAAAGTACAAATGTCCAAAATGCGGCGACATAATTTCAGTACATGATGGAAAATGCTATGCATGCGGTTTTCAAGGAGAAAAGCCAAAAGGCCCGAATCCGAAGCATCGGTGGGAGCCTAACCGAAAATAGAATGGTTGCTTCCCGTATATGCTATTAACGCAAGACAAAAAATAACTAACTAAAAATTGCAGAAAGAAATAGAATTTTTTTAAGCTCCAGTAACACTATTTTTAAATTAAGTATTATGTGAAAAATAAAAGCTTTTAGGTAAATAACACTATTTTTATTCGTGAGTCCTATGTCAAAAATAGTCAGAGTTGGTGTAACATTTCCTCCAGATTTACTCAAGGATTTTGATGATATCACTGGTAAAATGGGTTATGACAGCCGTAGTAAAGCGATTCAAGACGCTGTAAGGCTCTTTGTTTCTGAGCGTAAATGGCTTAAGGAAGAGAATGCCATCCAAACAGGCGTTATTTTGATGGTTTATGACCATGATGTGCGAAATCTTGAGAGCGACTTAACCGAATCTCAACATCACCATTCAGATTTGATCTCCTCAACAATGCATATTCACTTAGGCGAACGTGACTGCCTTGAAGTTATAGCTGTTAAAGGTAAAGGCTCAGAAATTAGACACTTAAGCGATGATTTAGCAACAAGAAGAGGAGTAAAAATACTCAAATCAATGATAGTAACCGTTTAAACAAGCTTTTTAGCTTTTTACTTCAAACATCCGTTCCAACGCTGTTCTAGCCTTTTTTGCTATAGGCTCAGGAATCTTAACAACGTGTTTCTCCTCTTTCAACGATGCATAAATTCTATCTAGGGTAGTCAGTTTCATGTTAGGACAAACTGCCCCGTCATACGCAAGAATAAACTCTTTGCCAGGGTTTTCTTTCCTCAGCCTGTGCATTATTCCATCTTCGGTGCCGACTATGAAGGTTTTCGCGTTTGATTCTTTAGCGTATTTGCACATTTTTGATGTGCTGCCTACGAAGTCGGCGACTTTACGCATGTCTGCACTACATTCAGGATGAACCATAACTGTTGCATTAGGATGCTGCATTTTTAGAACCTTGACTTCTTCAGGCTGGAACAACACGTGTGTTGGGCAGAATCCCCATTCAGGAATTGGAATTATAGTTTTACCTGTTTTTTCAGCAACGTATTCACCCAAGTTTCGGTCTGGACCAAACAATACAGTGTCTGCCTTAAGCGATTCTACAACTTGTACAGCGTTGGCTGAGGTGCAGCAAATATCACAGTAAGCTTTTGAAGAGGCTAAAGTATTAACGTACAATACCACAGGCGCGTTTGGATGCAATGTTTTGGCACGTTTAATTTCATCTACAGTAAGCATTTGTGCCATTGGGCAGCGTGCACCTAAACAGGGCAAAAGCACCTTCTTTTCTGGATTAAGAATGGCGGCTGATTCAGCCATAAAATCTACTGCAGCAAAAACGATGAGTTCAGCGTTTTTTTCTTCCATTGCTTTACGGCTTAACTCGATGCTGTCGCCTATATAATCTGCTATATCTTGAACTTCTGGCCTTTGATAATTATGGGCAAGAATTATTGCTTTTTTCTCTTTTTTTAAGTTCAGGATTTTTTGCGTTAAATCCATAGTTTGCGCGCCTTATATTGAAAAGTAAGAAGAAATTATTTACAGATATATCCTTTTACCTTGCTAAGGTTGGTTTTAGATATGTTTTTAGGAAAACATTCGGTTAAATAGATTTTTGCCTTCTTTAATTATATTACTACTTTTTTCCTTTTTGAGTTCTCTGGACAGCCTTATTAGTTATAACATATGTAAATCATTGAGAAAGGCTAAGAGGCGTTGGAAACCTTAACGGGAAAGGGGATACATAAACAATTCAGGTTAGAGTACTTACTGTTTCTTGTACCCTTCGTTTTAGCGTTTCTTTCTTGGCTTCTTTTTCCTGTTTTGTCTAACTGGCTTATCATAAACGTCTTTCAATATCACATAACTGGTGAATCTACCAGTCTAATTGAGGCTGGCTTAATTGGCTTCTTTTACGCTTGGTACACTTTAGTTGCAATAGGAATTTCAGGAACCTTCGTTGTTGCAGCATACTTTTCAAGAAAGAAGCCCATAAAAACTCAAAAACGGTTTAATCCTCTAGTCTCTTTTGTAATTCCAGCTTTTAATCAAGAAAAAAACGTTAATAACTGCATAAGCAGCCTATATCGGTGCACTGAAAAATTTGATGGAATATGTGAAATAATCGTTGTAGACGATGGTAGCAGTGACTGCACTTTTGAAATAGCCAAATCAGCAGTTAATCATGGAAAAACTACTCATCCGCATATCGGTGGTAAGGTCTTTCGTCATGCTGCAAATCTGGGTAAAGTAGAAGCCCTAAGAACAGGTATAAAGCGTGCAATGGGTGATTTGATAGCAATTGTGGATGCAGACTCTGAGTGGGAGCCTGAAACGTTAGGTTGGTTTGTTGATTACAAGCTTGCTAACGGAAAGAAGGCTGTAACTGGTTATGCGCATCCTAATGGTGTGGATCTCGAAGGCGAAGGCAATTTAATTGTTAAACTTCAAAGGCTAGAATATAGTCAAAGCTTAGGTATAGGTAGATGCGCTCAGAGTCTAAACGACAACGTGCTTGTAGTTTCAGGAGTTATCGGCCTTTATGATGCCACTTTACTTAGAGAAATCTTGATGGATCAGAAGCTTCAAAGTGTAACTGAAGACTTAGAGATAACACTCCAATTGCATCGTAAAGGTGCTAAAGTTGGCTATGTTAGTTTTGCCCGTGGCTCAACAGTTGCTCCAACAAAACTTGGTTCATTGTGGCATCAACGAATGCGGTGGTTTACAGGTTGGTTACACAATACTATGGGAATCCATCGGGAATTGCTAACTAAGCGCAGTTGGCTTTCAGCATTGCTATGGTATTCTTATATTTTCGAGTATGCCGGTGCATTCATTGACTTGTTAGCTGTTGGATCTTTTGCTTTCTTATGGAGTTTTGCGCCAGATCAGATTTTCTTTGGGTTAAATATGTTAATGTTCCTGCCATACGGTCTACTGATAGGCATTGTTAACCAAGCGATTGCGTTAAAATTCACTTATGGCAGTTATTCCTGTGGAAATTTACTTCTTTACACGCCTCTTTATGCAATCTTGAGATTGGTAAACGTCTTTGCGCGATCAGGCAGCGTCATCAGTTATGCGTTTGGCAACCATGGAAAATGGCATGTTGATAAGCAATAACCATTTTAAGCCTTTTGAAGGTTCAATACTGGGAAACGAGTCGGATGCCGCTAAAAGCAGTTTTATTTGATATGTTTGATACACTTGCATTGATTAATAGAGAATACAATTATTATAGTTCAGCATTAATCGGGATGCATCACTATCTAATTAGTCAAGGCATTAATGTGTCCTTTGAAAAGTTTAATACTGCTTACATTGAAGCGCGCGACATGCTTTATGCTGAAGCAGAAGCTAATCTTGAAGAACCTCACTTCAACTTGAGAGTTTCAAACGCGCTCAAAAAGTTGGGCTACAATGACGTCTCAAGCTCCATAGTTCAAGGTGCAACATCATCATTCTATGAAGTTTTTATGAAACATGTACATATTGACGAACATGCAATGGTAGTTCTCAAGAAATTACATGGAAAGTACAAGTTGGGAATTATCTCTAACTTTGCTATCCCTGAATGCGTTTACAAAATCCTAAATAACAATGGCTTAAATGAGCTCTTTGATTTAGTTGTGGTTTCTGCAGCTGTAAACAAACGTAAACCAAGTCCTGAAATCTTTCAGGATGCATTAAAACAAATGAATATTTCAGCAGATGAAGCAGCTTTTGTGGGTGATACTATGGATGCGGATGTTGCTGGCGCCAAATCGGTTGGGATGAAGGCTGTTTATATTAAGAGACGCACTGAGAAAGATATTGTGTCGGTTTGTCCTGACTTGGTTATTGTAAGTTTAGCTGATTTACCTCTCGTACTTGAAAATTGATTGTTAATAGGTTAAAAAATGGTTATTTTACATACCTTTTGACTTTTTGTTTTAAATCTGGAAATTCATCCAACATTGCTTTTACTACTTGCCAACGAATTTCTTCTTTAGCCATGTTTTCCATTTTAAAGCCTCCTTCTACTTTTATCTCATATAATGAGACATAATATAAACTTTTCATTTTAGGTTAGTTTTTCTTTAATAATAGTCTGGTTGGAATTTTTACACCGTTTTTGCCAGTTTCAGAGCCATTCATTAGTTGGGATAGATCACAATATCTCTGAATATAGTCTAAGCCCTTCGCTGTTGCTTGATATACTTCTTTGCCAGAATCATTAAATTTAGCTAACAAATTCGAATTAGCCATAAATTTCAAGTATTCGCCAAGTTGCGCAAAGCTTAGGTTTGCTTTATACATTATCTGAGTTTTTAACGCTCCCTCGGCTGAGATTTGAAGAATTTCTGCTATTATGCAAAGTTTGTCTCTTCTTTTACTTTTTTCGTCAGGTATCCATGGGTTCATTTTCTAGTTCTCTCTTATGGATTTTTCTTCTATAATGTTCTTCTTGAAACAGTATATTAAGTCCTGTTTCACACGACACATTATTGCTAGTTCGGAATATGTACAAAAAACATACTATCAAAAAAACAGCAAACCTTTATTACCCAAAAAACAAAAACACCCAATGGGCACTTTATGCTAATTGGCTTAATGTCAGATACACACGACAACCTTCCCCAAATAGAAAAAGCAGTAAAGACCCTAAACACAGTAAAAATCGATTTAGCTTTACATGCAGGAGACTTCTGTGCGCCTTTCACAATCTCCAAACTTAAAGCATTAAACTGCAAGCTAATCGCCGTTTTTGGCAACAACGATGGCGACCATGAACTTCTAAAGCGGCATTTCGATGAAACTACAAACTGCGAAATACACGATCGTTTTGCGCTAGTCCAAATAGACAGTTACAAAATTGGTCTTCTTCATGGCGACGAACCTGAGCTTCTTTTTGCATTGATAGGTAGCCAACATTTTGATGCAATTGTTCATGGGCACTCACACAGTAAAGGTATAGAAAAACGCGGTAAAACCCTTCTAATTAATCCAGGCGAAGTCTGTGGATATTTAACAGGTAAATCTACAATTGCCGTTTTAGACACTGCTACTAACGAAGTAAAAATAATAGAACTATAACTGAAGCCTAGCAACTCGATTTATGAAAATAGATGTTTGATTACTATTGATATTTTGTTCTCGGTTGCTGCTGAGAGATACAATGAATAGTTCCATAACCATTCACTAGATCTGTACAGTTGATGCCTACGATTTTTTTGTCAGGAAACAGTTTTTGCAGAATTTCAAGTGCTTTCCTATCGTTCTTTTGATTGAAAATTGGAACCAGAACTTTATTGTTGCCAATATAGAAGTTTGTATAGCTTGCTGGAAGTCTGCATTCTTTCTCAACGTTTCCAGGCATAGGTAATTTTACAATGTTTAGTTTGTTTCCGTCTTGATCAACCGACTTGAGAAGTAGTTCATAATTTTCTTTTAATATAGAGTAGTTCTCGTCTTTTTCATCTTCCTCATAGGCGCAAACTATGGTTGTTGGATTAACAAATCGTGCCAAATCATCAATATGGCCGTCTGTGTCATCGCCGCAGATTCCTTTTTTTAACCAGATAAAGTGAGTGACGCCAAGGTTGTCTTTTAGGAATTGTTCAATATCCGCTTTTTTCAGGTTTGGATTTCTGTTCTTATTTAATAGACATTGCTCAGTTGTAAGTAGTGTACCTTTACCATTGACATCTATCGAACCGCCTTCTAAAACAATGCCTGGTTTAAAACAGTTTAATCTCATTTCTTTGTTGATAACTTGAGGAACCTGTTTATCCTTAAGTAGTTCATCGTATTTTTCTCCCCAAGTGTTAAAAATCCAGTTTACCATTGCCAATTCGCCTTTATTATTTACAATAAAGGTTGGACCGTAATCTCTGAACCAAACATCTGCGTAATCAAAAACGAAGAAACGGATTTTTTCGAGATTAACTCCTTCATGCATCAGCAGTTTTGTAGCCTTTAGCTTCATGTCTTCATCTTTAACAAAGAGATTGACGATTTCGCTTTCATGAATGTGCTTTATAATTTGAACATATGTATCCTCAACTTTTTCCACGCAATCAGGGAATGTTGTAGGGTCATGTGGCCAAGCCAGCCATATTGCATCATGTTTTTCCCATTCAGCTGGCATATGGTATCCTAATTCACTAGGTGTCTTGCAGATTGATTCTGAAATTTGTTTGTAAGTGTCAGGTCGCCTGTTTTTAAGAAATCCCCAGCCATCACGAATTCTCTTGTTTAAGCAAAGATTAACTTGAACAACAAGCACCTCTTCTTTCTCGTTGCTTGCTTTAGCTAGAATTTTTCCAAATGAGTCACAAACAAAAGAATTTCCCCAAAACTGAAGTTCCCCTTCTTCACCCACTCGATTTACTGCTGCGACATGGACTCCGTTTGCAATAGCGTGTCCACGTTGAACTGTTTCCCAAGCGTCATGCCAGTCTCCATCAGCTGAAATATGATCTTTTATATAACCAATGGCGGTTGGGTAAAAAATGATGTCTGCGCCTTTTAAAGTCAGGATCCTTGCTGCTTCAGGATACCATTGGTCATAACAGATAAGCACGCCGATTTTACAGTAGACTGTACTGTAAATTCTATAACCTAAATCGCCTAATTCAAAATAGTTCTGTTCATAAAACATGGGATCTTGAGGCACATGGATTTTATGGTAAGTGTCAAGTAATTTTCCGTCTGAATCAATAACTGCTACTGAATTGTAAAACTTACCATTTGAGGCTTTCTCGAATAATGGTACAATTATAACAATTTTGTATTTTTTCGCAAGTGCAGCAAATGCTGTTGTGGATTCACCTGGGATGGTTTCAGCGTATTTACTTACGTCTTGTTGTTCTTCTTGAGGGAAATACCTTGTTCGATAAAGCTCTTGAAGGCAAACAATTTGTGCTCCTTGCTTTGCAGCTATTTCAACCTTCTCAAGTGCCTTCTTCAAGTTCGTTGGTATATCTTCTGATACTTTAGTTTGAATTAATCCAATTATAACAGTTTCTTTTAGATCTGGTTTGCCTATGAGGTATTCCTTCCTTAATTTTCATCTAATAATGTTCTAGTCGTAAGAACTTTTCTGAAAAAGAACCCTGAAAAAGCCAAAAAACTCAGCAAAAGTCGATGACTAATCCAGCAAAATAAAAAACTGAACTATATTGATTTATTAGTCATTTACTTCTAAACAGTTAAAGCACAACAACTACGGTCCAAATGGTGTAATCAGGAGATATTAGCGGTGTCTTTCCATCAAAGTGTATTCAAGGATGAGGCAAAACTTGACATAAACTACATTCCAAATCGTATGCCTCATAGAGAAAAAGAACACCGCTTACTAATGGAATTCTTCAGCTTCCTAACACGCTATCCCGAACGTATGGCACAAAGAGTTATCATTACAGGCGATGTGGGCACAGGAAAAACAGCCCTTTGCCAACGCTTCGGCGCTGACATCACCATAGAAACAGGCAAACGTGGTCTAAAATTCCGTTACATACATGTTAACTGTAGAGAATACCGTGGTAGTCTCGCATTAATTTTGCACCATGCAGTCACAGTTTTCCAACCCAGCTACCCAGCACGCGGATACTCATCAGAGGAAATTCTTAAAACACTTCTACAAGTTATAGAGGAAGAAAAAGCCTTCATAATTCTGACACTTGACGAGTTTGATAGTCTAATTGAAAAAGAAGGCTCTGATGCTGTATACAAGTTGACGCGACTCCAAGAAATGCAGGCAGGTAAACCTCAAAGGATTTCGTTCATTTTTATTCAACGCGACCTCAAGGCACTTGAGCATATAGATGCAAGCGCAAGAAGCACACTTCAACGTAACATCGTCAATTTAGAACGGTACGGCAAAGAACCATTAGTTGACATTCTGAACGACAGAATTGTAATGGCATTTGAGCTCTCTGCGGTCTCGGAAGATGTTGTAGGTTTGATAGCTGAACTCGCTTCAAGTGAAACTGGCAACGCACGTTTCGCAATTGAGCTACTTTGGCGTTCAGGCAAATATGCTGACGCTGAAGACGCCAAGCGTGTAGAACCTGAATGTGTTAGACAAGCAATTTCTAGCATCATTCCAACGCTCAAGCGTAGCGAATTGGATACTCTAGGCTTTCATGAAAAATTATTGTTACTTGCGGTAGCTCGATACTTTAAAGAAAACCAAGAAGCCTATGCAACTCTAATAGACATTGAAAAAACCTATGCGGTAATATGCGAAGAATACAACGAGAAAGCCTATAGTCATACACAGCTTTGGAAGTATATTCAACGGTTTGATTCATTAGGTATTTTAAAAGCTGAAGTTGCAACTGCTGCTACGCGTGGTCGCACGACAAGGGTTTCTCTACCGTCAATTCCAGCAATAGAGTTAGAAAAACAGTTATTCGCGTTATTGAGGGAAGATTAACAATGGAGCTTGAGGAAGTTTTTTCATCTAAACCCCGCATGAAAATTCTAAAGCTAATCAATCAACTGGGGCAACTTAACGTTTCAGACATTGCCCGAAGAATAAAAATAAACTATTCACTCACTAGTGAACACCTCAAACTTTTAGAATCAGAGGGTATTCTGCAACAGCGTTTGTATGGCAGAATTCGAATGTACAGATTAAATGAATCATCTGCCAAGGCGAAGGCTGTGCAAAACCTAATAGAAGTGTGGGAACAAAATAAAACTCAAAAGAGTTGATTCGTATGGCGATGGTTGATGTTTCAGGGAAAGCCGAAATTTTTAGAGAAGCTACAGCATCAGGCAAAATCAAGTTGAAGTCACAGACAATCAATTTGATTCGGGAAGGAAAAATTGCCAAAGGTGATCCTCTGTACACAGCAAAAATTGCAGGGATACTTGCAGCAAAAAATACCAGCAATTCAATCCCATTGTGTCACCCATTACCGTTAACGAACGTTGAAGTTTACTCCAAAATAGTCGATGATACAACAATTGAGATTTCAGCAACCGTTAAAACAAAAGCTCAAACAGGCGTTGAAATGGAAGCATTAACGGCTGTTTCAATAGCTCTCTTAACAGTTTGGGATATGACAAAACAATACGAGAAAGACTCAGCTGGGCAGTACCCATCCACAATAATTGACAATATTCATGTTATTCAAAAGTTCAAGCAGGTGTAAGCATGAGTGAAACCTCCAAAACTCATAAAGAAAAAGCAACAAAAAAATTAAAATTTGCGATTTTTATCTGCAGCACTTCACGCTATCGTCAAACTGAAAAGGGCGAGAAAAACATAAGTGACCTTGGCGGCGATACGTTTGAAAACCTGATAAAAAACGCAGGTCACGATTTAATTTTCAGGCGTATAATTTTAGATGATAAAGTCATGATTTCCAAAGCAGTAAAAGAAGCATTAGCAACGCCTGAACTTGATGTTGTAGTCTTTTCTGGAGGAACCGGCATCGCACCAACAGATGTAACTATTGAAACAGTTGCACCTTTCTTTGAGAAAACCTTACCTGGGTTTGGCGAGTTTTTCCGACGCATAAGCTTTGACCATATGGGCTCAGCAGCAGTTCTCTCACGTGCCGCGGCTGGAGTAGCAAAAGGCAAGGCGATTTTCTGCATACCAGGTTCACCTGACGCTGTGCGGACTGCGGTAGAAATGCTTATTTTACCCGAATCGGCTCACATCGTCAAACATGCACGTGAATAACGATGAATTTAATTGATTCTTGCGGCAGACCCCTTCTTAATCTAAGGATATCAATTACACAGCGATGCAACAATCACTGTGTATACTGCCATAAGGAAGGTGAAGTTCAACGTGCAAACAATGCTGCTGAGGCTATGACCCTTCAAGAAATCTTGCGTATAGCAGAAATCGCAATTGGACTAGGCATATCACGCATAAAATTAACTGGAGGCGAACCACTGATGCGAAGAGACATATGCGAAGTGGTAACAGGAATAGCATCTATACCTGGCTTAAGAGACCTATCATTAACCACAAACGGTTTACTCCTCAGCGATACCGCAAAAAAACTACATAACGCAGGTTTAGATCGAATTAACATCAGCATGCCCTCGCTAAATCCACAAACCTACCACAAACTCACAGGCGGAAAACTTGAAGCTGCACAAGAAGGCATAAAATCAGCTATCGAAGCCGGATTTAATCCAATCAAGCTCAACATGGTTATACTGAAAAACGAAA
The DNA here is from genome assembly GCA_964640475.1 of uncultured Candidatus Bathyarchaeia archaeon. Classification (GTDB taxonomy): domain Archaea; phylum Thermoproteota; class Bathyarchaeia; order Bathyarchaeales; family Bathycorpusculaceae; genus Bathycorpusculum. The sequence continues at coordinate 1,841 of CAZXGX010000059.1, read as the reverse complement.
ACGCTAACGAATTCCAAGACATGATCAATTACGCCGCAAAAATGGGCGTAATTCTTCAACTTATCGAGCTAGACCCAGTAAACGTAAGCAGTACATATTATGCCAATCATCACCGAAGTCTTGATGAAATACAAGAAATGCTTAAGCAAAAAGCAACTTCAATCGAGAAGCGGCGTTTCATGCAAAACCGCTTAATCTATCATTTGCCAAATGTGACAGTGGAAGTGGTGCTTCCAATTGAGAACCTGGACTTCTGTATGCACTGCACACGACTGCGTGTAACAAGCGATGGCAAACTAAAACCGTGTCTAATGAGAAACGACAACCTAACCGATATCTTGACTCCGATACGTCAAGGTGCAAGTGATGCAGACTTAAGACAACTTTTCTTGAAGGCTAATCAGCTAAGAGAACCCTACAACAAAAATAATTAATAATATAAAAATGATAAAAAGGAAAATTGGAAAGTTTACGGTTTATTTCTTTCCGGTTTTTTCTTCGTGTTTTGCTTTCTTTGCTTTATTCTTTTTTGCTAACGATGGCATATTAACACCTGTGTTTTGTAGTATTATATCAGATTCCACTTAAAAAACTGCCTATCTGAAAATCGGGCATAAACTAAATTTCAATCTTAAAATGAAGCTAAAAACTCAGAGAATCAATGTTTTGCCAGCATATTTGGAGCTTATCTTTCTTTATCTCGAACATAAACTCTTACTTACGTGTTTTTTAGCTCACTATTTGTTGGGCGCTAACAGCCATGTCTGCAGCTTCTTGTAGAAAGGCTTGGTCAGGGGATGATGGACCAAAATACCAGAAAGGAAGCCCATCTCCACTTGTATAGTTACAAATGGCTCCGTACGCGTTTGCCACGTTCTGACTTATCCCCGCAATAGCGTTGCCCAAAGCTATTTGTTCCTTGGGGCTAAGTTTAGACAGATTAAGATTGCTATCACGCAATTTCCCTATGAAAGAACCAATTTTGTCAAGCGCAAGATCATTATCTCTGTCACGTTCAGTATCCTTTAGCTCACGTAGCGATAAACTTGCAGCCCAAGTTTGACCATTAAACGCAGTTCTCTGAGATTCTCCAGAATTATTAATATAATCATGAAGTAACGGGATCACAATAACCATGTTGTTAGCAAAGTCAAAAGATTCATTTACCAATTTAATCCACCGTTTATGAGTTTCAATCCTGTCAAAAGCCCAAACAGAAACTGACGCAGTAACAATAATTGCAACTAAAAGAAGCGCGGTAACCTTCCGGATGCTCAACTTGCTACGGTGTTTTTTTGCTGGATATGCAGCGTCCTCAACTGTACCGACTGTTAGTAGAGCGTCTTTGCCTTGATCTGAAAGACAATACTTGCCATATTCGTCGGTTTTTACGAGACTACAGAGTTTGTTTATATGGTGCTGTAGGTGTCCGCTGCTTTGAATGCCTGTTTTCTTTTTTAAGTCAGCAAACCCCAAGGATTCTTCACTTAGGGCTTTTAGAATCGCTATACGGGTTGGATGTCCTAAGGCGTCAAAAACCTCTGCGCGTTGCTTGTCAGATTCAAAGTCTTTGGCATCTTCAACCATTTTCTTGTAGCCTCTTTTGAGAGTCAATATTCTGGAGATTATTTAATACCTCGTTTGTAGACCAATAAAAAACTGCTGAGTTGACTATTAAAGAGAAAGATTCGACGCCTATTAGTGATTCTATGTAGAAATCGAGAGAGGTTCTAAATGCGAAAGTTATCTGCTTGTGTACAACTTGCACAACAGCTATCAATTTTAAAAAAAGTTCTAAAGCAAAAAGCAACAAACAGCTTTGAGCTTTGAAAGTTGTTGTG
>CAZXGX010000058.1:0-12697 GCA_964640475.1 uncultured Candidatus Bathyarchaeia archaeon | reverse complement strand
GCTCGTTTGGGAAAAGAGAAGGGGAATTATCCAAGCACTACTTGCCTTCATCCTCAAATAACCCTCTTCTACCTCTAACTTAGCGCTTCTTGAAAAGCAGAATTCGTATTCTTGCAAAGAAAATTTAGAAAAGCAGTACTAAAAAATTAGTGCACAAACGTCCTAAAACTTGGATCATACTCTAACAGCGGCGCTATGGGAATTATGTAAGGAATACTTCTACTGCTACTATGGTTAATTTCAACTTCAATGCCATACACATCCCTGATGTTTTCCATCGTTAACACCATGTTCGCGTCCCCTGCAGCATAGACCTTACCGTCTTTCATCATAACTACTTTATCACAATACCTGGATGCTAAATTAAGGTCGTGAATCGCTATTGCTGCTGAAAGGTTTTCGTTTGTCACCAATTTTTTGGTTAGATCCATTACTTCAAGTTGGTGTCTTATGTCCAGGTTGCTTGTTGGTTCATCAAGCAATAGGACTTTTGCTTCTTGAGTCAAGGATCTTGCAATAAGCACTCTTTGTTGTTCTCCGCCGCTGAGTTCAAAGAAATTGCGCATGGCAATGTGTTCAATATTTAATAGTTTTAGGGCTTCCCAGACGATTTCGTTGTCTTTTTCGCTGCTTTGCCAGTCAATGTGGGGTCTTCTGCCCATCAATACGATTTCGAAAACTGGGAGTGCTTCAGGGTTACCCGTTGAGCTTTGCGGGACATAACCTACATCTTTAGCAACGTCTAGGCGACTCATTTTTTTAACTTCTTGTCCGTTAAGCATGATGCTTCCTTGTTTGGGTTCAAGGATTTTGTTTATGCATTTAATTAGAGTGGTTTTGCCTGACCCGTTTGGACCGACTAGGCCTATGACTTCTTTTTCTTGGAGTTTCATGGATACTCCGATTAGTGAGGGTGTGCTGTGGTAGCTGAAGGTTACTCCTTGTATGTCTATGTTCATTTTGGTTGCCCTGTTAAGAGTGCGTGTTTAAGTATAATAGTGTTACTTTTTAGATAAATCGTAACACAACGTATAAGTATTACTTTTTTTTAAAAAAGTAGCAACGTGGTAAAAATGAACAAGACAATGATCTTAGGCATACTACTAATCTCAATAATCATTACTTCAACAGTAGTAATAGGTTACACACAAAATTGGTTCCAACCGTCAGAATCACCTCAGCCAACACCAACCCCGACTCCAACTCAAACTGCTGAACCAACAGCTACACCCACCGCAACGCCAACTGCAACGCCTACTCCGACCGCAACCCCTACCTCCACACCTACAGCAACCCCTACTCCAACAACTGAACCAACAATAGCATCAATCGACTTGACACTTGAAATCTATGGAAACGCCAACCTAGACGATAAAGTGGATACAAGCGACGTAACATACGTTAATAACATAATCGCTGGTACTGCTACTACTACACAGTTTGCTGATGCAAACAGAGACGGCAGTGTTAATGCCAGCGATGTTGACCAAATCAATGCAATCATAAGCGGCCAAGCAACAACGATCAGCATGCTAGACGGCAACAAACAAAACATCACCATAACACTACCCGCAAACCGCATAATAATCGAATACATCCAAAACGCAGAACTAGCACGAATTCTAGAACTCGAAGATAAAGTTGTAGGCTTTGACTATGCAGTTGACAAATTACGTTCAATATATTTCCCCGATAACAATGACATTGTATCCGTTGGAAACATGAACGCGCCAGATTACGAGGCTGTCCTGAATCTAGATCCCGATATACTATTGACTTTTTCTAACACACCTGCCGCTGTCGCCGAAAAAACCTCAAAATTACCAGGAGTTAACGTGGTTTTCTTAGGGTTATACTACCCCAACGTCACCAATCCAGAAGACTCTCAATTCCTTCAAGGGATTCTAAAAGCAGGCTACATTTTCAACAAAGTGCCTAAAGCAACAGAATACGCAAACTGGCTACTAAACTTAACATCAACCATCCGCGAAAAAACAAGCACCCTATCAGAAGCCGAAAAACAATCCGTTCTAATGTACACCTACCCCTACACAACATCTACAACAATCAAAGAATACGCAACAATCGACACTTTAGGGCAAGTCTGCATTTTAGCTGGAGGCGCAAACGTTGCAGCATCACTTCCATCATATCTGAATTCATCAACAGTAAGCGTAGACATGGAGACGGTGCTTAACCAAGACCCAGACTACATTTTCCTGCATACTGTACGATACACTTTTGGCGGCTTCACATATGCTGACCCAGTACAAGGAATGGACGCCAATGACATAACTAGCATAAAGACCTGTTTACAGCAATACCTGGCTCAAGAAACATTTTCAAACCTCACTGCAGTCCAGAATAATCATGTCTACATCATTGCAGGAGACTTCAGAAACAACGCTATGGGCGGTGTCTTAGGCGCCGTGTACATGTCAAATGTACTCTACCCAGAACTATTTAGTGACTTTAACGCCGAAGCAATACACCAAGAATACATCACAAAATACCTGCGACTAAACTACGACTTAGACAACAGCGGCATATTCCTATATCCAGCAGTAATTATCAATGGTGACACTGTAGGCATACCTAACGGAGCAACCTGAGAAGTGTCAATAACCACTTCCCTTTTTCCACTTTTATTCTTTATAAAAAAATCTAAAATTAAGCGATGGCGCTAAGATATGAATGGCATAATAAATTGGAATCAACTAAGAAACGAAATGCTACTCAATACTCGCAGGGTTGAGTTTTCTAAGCCCCGGTACTGGGACAAACAAGCAAAAGCATTCGACGAAAACGCCTCTCATATGGGCGACTTAACCCAAAAACAACTCAATAGGCTCCTTTTACAGTCTGAATATACTGTTTTTGATGTAGGCGCTGGTACAGGGAGATTAACAATACCTCTTGCGAAACGTGTTAAACATGTTACTGCTCTGGAACCATCCCCAAATATGCTGGCGCTGTTAAAATATAACGCTCAAAAAGAGAATATCAACAATATAGACTACATTAACAGTTCAATAGAAGAATTGGATATTACTACAATTGAACCTATTGAAATCGTGACCGCTTCCTTCTCGCTCATAATGGTTGATATTGAAAAAGCCCTCTTAAAAATGAATGATATCGCTACTAAGGGCGTTTACATTTTCTTGTCCGCCTCCAAATGGATGGGCGAAGAAATACAGAAAATAGTTTATGGTAATGGCTATTCAAGTCCTTACTTGTCTGACTACATTTATGTTTACAACATACTGCATGATGTTGGTATCCTTGCTAATGTCGATATTTGGGCTTATCAGTCCAATCAATCATACAACGATTTAGCTGATGCAGTATCAAAATTCATGGAGCAATACCGTGTACCAGCGGAGAAGCAGGATGAACTGAAAAAATATTTGAGCAAAACTTTGGTGCAGGATAACAAAGGCAAATTCTGGCTAAACCGTGAAAGGAAGGCTGCTATGATATGGTGGACAAAAACCCAATAGTTTTCCCCTCCAAGAAAGACGTCAACACAGCTGAGGATGAAAAAAGAAAGTACCGCAAACTACAAGCTAAGAGAGGCATATTTCTAGCAGTTTGTGTCATTCTGCTTTTTGTCGTGGCTGGTGTTGCCCTTGCTTTAGGCTCTGCATCAATGTCCTTTCTGGACGCGTACGCTGCAATACTTGCCCGAGCTTTTCCAGAATGGTTTCAAGTCAGCTCACTAGCAGACACAGTCGTTTGGACTCTAAGACTGCCACGTATTTTATTAGCAATCTTTGCTGGCGCAGCATTAGCTATGGGTGGTTGCACTACTCAAGCAATCCTGAGAAATCCCATCGCAACCCCTTACACTTTGGGTGTTTCCGCAGGTGCAGGCTTAGGCGCTGCAATCGGCATAATTTTAGGCGCTGGATTTACCGACGGTAACTTCATGATTGTCGGTAATGCGTTCATTTTCTCACTAATCCCAGTTGTAGTCATTTTACTATTGGTCAAAAGAAGGGGGTCATCACCAGAAACCATGATTTTAGCTGGCGTGGCGATGGTTTACATTTTCAACGCTTGCACGACTATACTACAGTATTTCGCGGAATCCAACGCTGTCAGCGCCACCGTCTTTTGGATAGTAGGCGATCTATCAAGAGCAGCTTGGTGGCAACTACCCTACATCTTAGGCGTACTAGTGCTTTGTTTTATAGTTAACCTGCGAATGTCTTGGGACATCAACGTCATGAAAATGGGTGACGACACCGCGAAAAGCTTAGGCACAGAAGTAGACCGCACAAGAAAAATCACCCTAATCATGGCTTGCCTCTCAACTGCAACAGTAGTAAGCTTCACAGGCGCCATCGGCTTCATATGCCTAGTTGCACCGCATATTTGTCGTGCCGTGGTAGGCGGAGACCAACGCTTCTTACTAATATCTTCAAGCCTCTTTGGCGCAATCCTGCTCTTACTTGCAGACATCATTGCTAGACGGTTAATTGCACCAATTATTTTACCTGTGGGTGCTGTAACAGCGTTTCTAGGTGGACCTTTACTGCTTTACCTTTTAATAAAAAAGAGAAAGACCCACTAAACCCTTTTTTCATCATACTAAAATTAAAAATGCTCTCTTTTAGGGTTTCTTAGTTAATAGTTCTAATTCATAATGGTTTAGTATACAGCTCAGTATAGTGTTTCTCATGAAACCTGAAAGGGGTTAATAAATTGCAGACAGTGGACTTCAACTTAATAGTCGTACCCTTAAGCATCCTAGTCATCGTATTAGTTGCAACTATTCTGCTTATGGAATCACGCCGAGAACTCTTCCAAAATAAACGAATAAAACGCGCAGTGGAAAAACTCAGCAAAATGAAAGCAGAAAAAAAACAAGCGTTCCAAAATGAGCAATCTGAACTAGATCGACTACGTGAAACAAAAGCAATTGATGAAGACACCTACACACGTCTTAGCACTTTGATACGTATGAATGAGCAGAAACTTGAAGAAACCATGGATGCACTAATCTACGCAAAAGACATAGGAAAGAAACAAAAAGGCCAACCTAAACTGGAAATAAAATTCTAAATTAACCTTCTTTATTGGTTCATAGTTTTCGCCCAAACCCTACAGGTACCCTCACTGCTAACCATACAAGCACCAACTGGCTTTGCTGGAGTACATGCTTTAAGAAACATTGGGCATTCATCAGGCTTGATTTTACCGATAATCACAAGGTGACAACGACACCCAGTCAAGATATCTTTGCCCTCTTCAACTTTAACATTAAACCTCAGTCTTGCATCAAAATCCGCCAATTCATCACGCAACTGCAGAGCTGAATTCTCAAGTTTGCCGATCCCACGCCATCCACCCGCCGTAACCATAAACGCTCGATTCATCATTTCCAACGCTTTAAGGTTACCTTCAGGTTTCACCACACGCATATACTCATTCTCCAACTTGGCCATACCTTCGTTTAACTGTTTCACAATCATATAGATTGACATTAACACGTCATTGGGTTCAAAACCCGCTACAACCGTGGGCATCCCATGCACCTTAGGGAATGTCTCATACGGCTTTAAACCGATAATAGCGCTCACATGCCCAGGTGCAATAAAACCGTCAATCTGCAAGTCATCAAAACCAAGGAGCAACTCCATTGCAGGCGGTATCAAACGGTGAGAAACTAGAAAACTAAAATTCCTTGGCAGCTCTCCAAGAGCTTCAAGCGCCGTTGTTGGTGCAGTTGTTTCAAAACCAACCGCAAAAAACACAAACTGCCTGCCTGGCTCTTTCTTTGCCATATCTATTGCGTCAGAAAGCGCATATACAATTCGGACATCCGCGCCAGTTGCTTTAGCTTCCAGAAGTGATGAGTCGCTTCCAGGAACGCGCAGAACATCGCCAAAACATGTTATCACGATGCCTTTTTGGGCAAGCTGAACTGCTTGGTCAATTTCGGCAGCTGGTACAATGCAAACCGGGCATCCTGGACCAGCAATAACCTCAACATTTTCAGGCAAAAGCGTGCGCAAACCAAAATGAGTAATTGTCCACTCATGTGTTCCACAGACATGGCAAATCTTGATTTTTTCTTTGTTTTCTGTTAGAGCTTGGATTTTCAAAGCTATGTTCTTTGCCACTGTTGGGTCTCGGAACTTGAGGTTTTCTTGCATGCCCTTCACTCAACGTTAATCTTATTGTTGGCCTGTTTGTAAAACTTCATTCCAGATACTTAGAGTTTCTAGAGCTTCTTTCTCCTCTAAAACCTGAATTGCATAGCCAGCGTGAACAAGTACGTAGTCGCCGACTTTGGTTTGAACCAGCGAAATATTCACTTCCCGCAGGACACCTTGACCAAAATCCACGTTGGCTTTACTACCCTCAATGCTCATAACGTGAGCAGGAATAGCTAAACACATAATCAATCAATTAAAACAAACTCAAAGAAGGGCGATAAAAAGAAATTGGTCTAAAAACTGCTTTTTGAAGCTACAACTGCCTGCCCAAATGAAACTCCGCCATCACCAGCTGGAACAGATTCATGAACCACAAACCGCAAACCCGCATCCTCAACAGTTTTACGCATTACTTCAGATAATATTTGGTTGCATGCAGCACCACCAGAGAAGCCAACAGTTTTAACACCTTGTGATTGTGCTTTTTGAATTGCTAATGATGCTAATCCTTTAGCGAGGTAGGCGTGGACTGAATAAGCTAAATCATTCACAGACATTTTGTCTCTGTTTTCAAAAACTGATGTAAGTAATTCAGTTGTAGCCAAAACGTTTTCTTGAATGATTGGTTTAAGATTTAGTTTATCTTTGCCCGTTAAAGCAGCAGATTCTAGTTTCATTGCAGGTTCGCCTTCATAACTGCGAACGTAACATAAACCTAAAACCGCGGAAACTGCATCCAAGACTCTACCGCAACTAGTAGTTTGAACAAGTTCGCCACCACTTTTAAGTTGGTTTAGAATTAGTTTTGCTTCTGTTTCTCCATAAGGCAAATGTACTCTATTCTGCAGTAGCCAATCTTGAACATTTTCGCCTGCTTTGCTTAGCATTCCCGCTGCAATACGCATGGGATACCTGCTGGCTAAGTCTCCCCCAAGCAATGGTTGCGCCTCTAAATGACCAAGACGTTTAAACTCCCCAGATTCGTCAGTGCACAAGAGAATTTCTCCGCCCCAAGCTTCTCCATCCACCCCGTAACCGTACCCATCGCAAATCACTCCAACTATTTCACTTAAGCCATGCTCAGCCATTAAAGCCTCAGCATGGGCATGATGATGTTGAACCTGAACAAGCGGAAGTCCCTTAATTTCTGAAAGTTCTTTCGCCAAAGCGGTTGTATTGAATTTAGGATGTAAATCACAAGCCAAAACCTCAGGTTGGGCATTGATTAAACGTGCAAGATGCTCTGTAGCTTCATTCAGGAAGGTGCGTGTTTCAATGTTTTCAACATCGCCAATGTGTTGACTTATGAATGCCTTATCATCAAGCAAAATACATGAAGTATCGTTTAATTCCCCACCAAACCCTATAGCGCAAAGTTTAGACTTTTTCTTTAGCCTAACTGGTGCTGGAGCATAACCTCTGCTTCGCCTAAGAAACACATGCCGATCCCCATGGAGACGCATAACAGAGTCGTCACAGCGATAAGCAATCCTGCGGTTATGAAACAAGAAATAATCAACAGTCTCACCCAAAATATTCAACGCTTCAGCGTCATCTTTCACAATTGGCTGATTAGGCGGGTTAGCACTGGTCATAACAAACGCAGCATCATTAACTTGGTCAAAAAGCATGTAATGCAAGCCCGTATAAGGCAACATCACACCAACATTATGCAAATTGGGTGCCACAAGCGACGAAAGATCGTAGTCCGAACTCTTGTTTAGCAGAACGATTGGGCGCATAGGCGAAGTTAACAGCTCCTGCTCCTTCAAGCCAACATCGGCAAAACCTTTTGCTGCCTCTAAACTACGCGCCATGATGCCAAACGGTTTCTCTTTTCGATGCTTTGTCTTTCGAAGCCTCAATAGAGGCTCTTCCAGGATTGTTGAGGCTGCAATGTGGAAACCGCCGTATCCCTTTATGGCAAGCACACTGCCTTCAGAGAGCAATTTCCCTGCTTCACGAATTGGATCCGCTGTTTGGATTGTTTCGCCCCGATTAGTTGTTAAGTAAGCTTTTGGTCCACATGTTGGGCACGCTACGGTTTGGGCATGAAAGCGTCTATTTGTTGGATTGTAAAATTCTTTTTGGCAGAAACCGCAAAGTGGAAACTCCTTCATAGAAGTGTTTTCTCGGTCATAAGGCAAATGTTCAATTATTGTGAAGCGTGGACCACAATCTGTGCAAGTGATAAAGAAGTAGTTAAAACGTGGGTTTTTTGGGTCTCTCAACTCGGTTAAGCATTGGTTGCAGATAGCTACATCGGGCGGAATTATTGAGCCTGAGAGTTCAGCTTCTTGGGAGCTTTTGGAAATCGTAAAATCCTTGTACTCTTCATTACCACTGAGTCCAGTGACGGTTACCTGATCAATTTGAGCTAAAATCGGTTTCTCCGCGACTAAATTATGCATAAAACTCTTAACATCTTGCGCTTTACCTTCAAGAAGAACTTCAACTCCAGCATCACCCCTATTGCGAACATAACCAGACAAACTGTTCTTCACTGCTATACGGTAGATGAAAGGGCGAAAACCGACACCTTGAACAATACCAGTAATATTTAATTTCACTCGCAAGACTAGGCCATCTTCTTAGAAAAGGCAGGATTTTGTTCTTATATATTTCCGCGAACAACGCTTTTTCCTTTAAATTACTTTGTTTTGCTAAGCATTAAAATAAATAATCCTTGAATGGGTAATGTTACTTATGAAGGGCGTAACGTTTGCTGTCGCATTCATCTTAACAATAATACTTGTAGTGGTTGGTACAATTCTTTATCCAGAAACTCTGGGGCAGGCAGTAACTAGTAACAACCAATTCGTTTTCGGCTTCTTTCTCGGAGCATTCTTTACTATGCTATTTCTTGCTTGGATAGGAGAAAAAATAATTCTTAAACTTTGGAAGAAATAGATGCCGAATTCACTGTTTATCTTGAAGTAGCAGCTTTAAATCCTTACCAGCAGAATTAATGGGTAACTTTTCTGAAAGCATACTTCACGAACTGCCTTGCACAATGCCACTTTGCAGTTAATAAACGCTCTAATTTCCCTATTTATGGCTACTGTGCTATGTGTACCGATCAAGACACACATATGGCTATTACTAAAAAAGGAATTACAAAAAATATGGCTGAGTGCGTTACGTGAATAGGAAGGTCTCCAAAACAAAACTTGCTTTCATTCTCTTCATAATAACACTTGTTTCAACCTTGAGTGTCGTATTTTATATGCACTCTTATTACCATTCGTCCTATACAATTTATGTCTCCAAACTGAGTGAGAAGCCTACCCATTATTTTGTCTTGGAAAACCCAGATGTTTATCTTCTTGAGGCAATGTCAAGCCAGAACTTTGTCACTATTAGGTCTCCAGAGGACACACTACTTGATGATTTACTAACCGCTGAAAAAACTAGCCATTTTGAGTATAACGGCAATTACTACAGTGCAGGGTATGGTTTTGAAACCAAAACTTCCCCAGTGTACATGTTCCTAATCATATTTAGTGTTGTTGCTGTTCCTTCATTATCTGTTGTTGCTGTTGTTTCCACCTTGAAAAAAAGATTAGGCGTAAAAAGGCAAATCTCTTCCTAAAGCAAGCGCCTTAAAACTTTCCCAGCAGAACTAATAGGCAACTCTTTTCTAAACTCCACTTCACGAATAGCCTTGTAAGGAGCAACTTTACTGTTAACAAATAATTTTATCTCCTCACCCGTCACTTCTGTGCCGTCTTTAAGCACTATGTAAGCTTTCGGAACCTCGCCTGTCAACGGATCTTTTTTGCCCACGACTACACAGAGCTTCACCGCTGGATGCTCATACAAGACATCCTCGATTTCGCGGGGATAAACACTGTAGTCCTTGTATTTTATAAGGTCTTTTTTACGGTCAGTAATGTAAAAGTAGCCTTCAGCGTCCATACGTGCTATGTCACCTGTTAAAAGCCACCCGTCACGAAGCACCAAGGCGGTTTCGTCGGGTTTCTGCCAGTAGCCTTTCATCACCTGAGGACCTCTTACGGCAAGCTCGCCAGTTTCGCCTACAGGCAAAGTTTTTTCTCCCGTGTCCAAATCAACAATACGTACCTCAGTATCTGGCAAGGGCAAGCCGATTGAACCAACCTTCACGGTCTTCATTGACTTATCCACAGGTGTGCAATGCGTAACTGGGGAGGCTTCGGTTAAGCCGTAACCTTCAGCAAGAAATCCACCCGTGACCTCCATAAACTTCTTTTGTACTTGTGGCGGTAATGATGAAGCGCCTGAAATACATACCCGAATAGACTTCAAATCATACTTGCCCAGCTCCGGGCTTGCCAGCAACGCCGAGTACATTGTGGGGACTCCGCAGAAAACCGTTACTTTATTTTTTTGGATGGATTGAAATACCTTAGCTGGGTCAAACTTGGGAAGCAGAACCATCTCGGCTGCTAAGCTGATTGGCACAGTCATGCTTGTGGTCATGCCGTAAATATGAAACAGGGGTAAAGCTGTAAGAAAGATTTCTTGAGATATTGTGCCTTTTATCCATGCTGCAAACATCAAAGCGTTAGAAACCAGGTTAGTGTGGGTTAACATGGCGCCTTTGGCTGTTCCAGTTGTGCCACCCGTGTACTGTAATGCTGCTAAATCCTGCGCAGGATCCAAATCTATGCATAATGCATTTTCTGCAGCCTTCTCGATTAATAGTTTAAAGGAAAGCACACCTGAACTGCCCTTTGTATCAGCTTTTTGTGAACCAAAATCATCTAAATCTGTTGTAATGATGTTTTTTAGCTGAGTTTTATCCTTAATTTTCTCTACGATAGGAAAAAGAGATTCTAACGCAACTAACGTTTCTGCCCCAGAATCATTAAGTTGAAATTCAACTTCACGTTCGCGATGCAACGGACTGATAGCTGTGACAACTGCACCAGCTTTAAGTGCCCCAAAATAGGCGATTATGAACTGGGGAATATTTGGTAAAAAAAGAGCAACTCGATCACCCTTTTCAACATCTAATTCCCTAAGGGTATTGGCGAACTTGTTTGATAGCCTTTCAAGTTGTGAATATGAGTACTTTTTTTCATTATACATAAAGGCTGTTTTTTCAGGGGATTCTTCTGCACTTTTTTGTAGTAGTCCCTGTAATGGTATCATTGGATATTCTAAGTGCTTTAGCATGTTATTCTTCTGGCTCTATTATAACGGCGGTTCCAGTCGCCGAGAACAGGACGATACCGTTTTGTAGTCCCAAATCAGATGTCTCAACATCCAAGCCGATAATTGCGTTTGCTCCAAGCGCTATGGCTCGGGCTCTAACTCGGTCAATAGCTTCCCATCTTGCTTTTTCCATCTCAGATGTAAAAGCTGTAACTTCTCCACCTATCATCGATTCAAACCCTGCTACAAATTTACCGAATATTCCTCTTGTGCGTGGAGTTAAACCAGTTACGACACCAAACACTTTCTTTACTTTATAGCCTGGAATTGTCGGTGTTGTAACAATTAAAAACTGCGAGGTTGCTGTGAGCGTAGAGCCACATTTGGAACAGAAAATCGCTTTTTCTGGATTAGGGCTATCGCATTTTGGGCAATTCAATGTATTCACCGTTGACTTTTATTGTTTGGGTCACTTAAAAATTATTGTTATTTCTCCTGTTACACGCTTTTATAACGAAAAACCTAATAGTAAATCAAAAATACTGCATCTGGGAAGTAGCATGAAAGCTCTATTGGTTTTATATTCATATCATCACAAAAACACCGAGAAAATCGCCATTGCCATGGCGAAAATCCTTGATGCACAAATAATAGATCCCCAGCAGACAAATCCCCGAGAACTTGAACAGTATAGCTTAATTGGTTTTGGCGCGGGGATTGATAGCGGAAAACACTATAAAGAACTGCTTAATTTTGCAGATATTCTACCTCAAGTGAAGGATAAGAAAGCATTCATTTTTTCAACCAGTGGAATCGCAGAAGCTACTAAGAATCACTTAAAACTTAGGGAAAAACTGCAGTCCAAAGGCTATATGATTGTTGATGAATTTAATTGCAGAGGCTTCAACACGAATAGTTTTCTAAAATATTTTGGTGGAATAAATAAGGGTAGACCTAACGCGGAAGACCTTAAACATGCAGAAGAGTTTGCTGTGAACCTGCAAAACAAGTTAACTCAAACTTGATTAAAAAATTAATAGGATGGTGCCGGGAACGGGATTCGAGCCCGTGACTTCTGGGTTAAGGCGCTTGGCCCTTTGACTCTCCAGATTATGAGTCTGGCGCCCTAGCCAGGCTAGGCTACCCCGGCACTTGCCTATCCGTTTTTGGTTGCGGATGTCATGTTAGTTTATTTTCCTTCATTTAAACCTTTAACCACGTTAAGAAAATTCTATTTGAATCACTTATTTTACCTGAAAAGGTAAGTCAAGGAAATTTGACTTGGAGTAGTTTTTGGTTAGTCAAGAAACCTTGACGAAAACCAATAAAAGCCCTCTAAAAGAACACCTTATGTATTAAATCATGAGGAATACCTTTGGCACAGAATAAGA
>CAZXGX010000057.1:0-13435 GCA_964640475.1 uncultured Candidatus Bathyarchaeia archaeon | reverse complement strand
GCTGCTTTTTAGTGTTGCATTGCTTTTCTAAGCCTGTTTTGGTGTGCAATAGGCATTTTTTTGCACAGACCAATAAATGAAAGAGCCGTCCTTTTTTGATCTACTGCTAAAGAGGGGTTATTGTCTAAATTTGGCTGCACGATTAGCAATCAACGTTGCCATTGAACCAGCTGCAACTCCAGCATCAATATTAACAACTGCCAACCCCAACGAGCACGACTGAAGCATAGCCATCAAAGTAGCAACGCCTTTCGCGCCAAAACCATAACTGTTTGAAGTGGGAACCGCAATCACAGGCACATTAACCATTCCAGCAACCACTGAGGACAAAGCGCCTTCTCTGCCTGCAACCACAATAATTACGTCTACATCTTTCTCAACTAAATCTTTTAGTGGCTCAATCAACCTGTGAATTCCAGCCACGCCCAGATCATAGGATGAAAAAACTTGGCAACCCATCTCTTGAGCTACTACTTTTGCTTCTTCAGCTACTGGAATGTCTGAAGTGCCAGCAGTTAAGAGACCAATTTTTCCGCCAGTGGCGTTAACAACAAAATTTTTCTTTTTAATGACCACCATTCGGGCTTTCTCATTAACAATTAAAGTCGTATTTACAGGCAAGGATGCTTTTAGAGCTCCAATCTGCTCAGGGCTACAACGGCTAATGATTACACGACCTGCGTCACTGAGCAAACGTAGAGTGATCTCAACAATGTCTTTTATTGTCTTGTTTTCAGCTAAAATAATTTCAGGCACACCCTTTCTATGATCCCTGTTAGAATCAATTCGCGCTATGCCTTCAAGTTCAGCAATAGCTTGTAGTCTAACAAGTTTCTCTGCTTCCTCAACGCTCAATTCAGAACGTGCAGTTTTTTCCAGAATTTCCTTTAGTGTAAACATTAGGTTTGCCTACTTGCCACAAGAACCACAAGTAATATATCGTTTTTGCCTTTTTAGTATTGAGAAGCGGTCGAACATGCAATGACTAAGTTTTCAAGCATAGTAACTATCGATTGCCAAGTTGCTGGAGTAGCGGGAGACATGATTCTAGGCGCGCTTTTAGACCTTGGAGCTGACCAAAACAAGGTTACATCAGCTATAAAAAGCCTGGAAAACACCGGGTTTGGCTACTCAAATGTTATAGTTGACATTAAGAAAGTTATGCGTAGAGGCTTTAGAGCTACACAAATTAATGTTACAGCAGAAGGAAAAAACAAGAAAGATGGCAAACAACTGATTGAAATTATTGAGAAGAATTTAGAAGAACTGCAGCTTTCAGAGAAGGCAAAATTGTTTGCGTCAAACGTAATTCATACACTGGTTAATGCAGAAGCAAATCTACATGGAAAGGACCTGCAGGAAGCACATTTGCACGAAGTGGGATTAGTTGATACTGCTGCAGAAATAATTGGTACCGCAGTTGCCCTAGAAGACCTAGGCTTATTCAACGCAAGAATCGTTGCTACGCCTGTTTCTGTTGGTGGAGGATTATTCCAGTTTTCGCATGGTATTGTTTCAAGTCCATCGCCTGCTGCGTTGTCAATTTTTCAGTCAAAGAATTTTCCGATTAAAGGTGGACCAATAGAAGCTGAGCTTGCTACCCCTACTGGTGCAGCGATAATTGTTAATTTGGCTGATGAAGTTAACAGTTTTTATCCTGAGATGACTCCGCTGAAGGTTGGTTATGGTGCAGGCACTAAAGAGTTTTCTGAAATGCCTAACATGCTTAGAATAGTTATTGGTAAACTATTATGTGACTTGCCAGTTAAAGATCAGATTGCGGTGTTAGAAACTAACATTGATGATGTGCCAGGGGAGATAGTTGGTCATGCTGTTGATAGGCTTCTTGTGGAAGGCGCAAAAGACGTAAGCATCATTCCAATGTACACAAAAAAGAATAGACCTGGACAAATTATCAAGGTAATTGCTGATAAAAAAGATGCACAGCACCTTTCAGATGTATTGATAAGTGAAACAGGCACTTTAGGAGTAAGAGTTTACTTCTGTGAAAGACACATAACCACTCGTGAAGTGTATAATGTGGATTTGTTGATTGATGGCGTTAAAGAGTCGGTTAGAGTGAAAGTGTCAAAGAATGTAGTTGGCGAAATCATCAAAGTTAAGCCTGAATTTGAAGACTTAAAAGCCTTAGCTGTAAAGACGAAAAAGCCGCTTAGAGAACTCTCAGAACTCACAATTTCCAAGGCAAAAGATAGCTTATTTCAAAGTAAGTGAATTTCATGAAAAAGCTAGACAGCAAACTTTTGGAGTTTGAACAGTATATTGCAGAGAAAGGCAAAGAAGGAGTAGTAATTGCTTTTTCTGGAGGCGTAGACAGTTCAACTTTAGCTGCAGTGTGTCATCAAGTTTTAGGCGATAAAGCTGTAGCAGTTATTGCACAATCACCTACTTACACGTCTGAAGAACTGAAAGATGCAAAGAAAATTGCAGTTGAAATAGGCATAAAACTGTATATCATTGAAACTGATGAGTTATCAAATCCTGATTTTTACAGAAATCCTGAAAACCGCTGCTACTACTGTAAAAAAGAATTGCTTACACGCCTGTTAGAATTCTCAAGTAAGATTGGGTTTAAAGCGGTTTTTGAGGGCACAAACTTTAGCGACTTAAACGATCACAGACCAGGTTTCAAGGCGATTCAAGAGACAACAAACGTTTACAGTCCATGGATGATAAACAGGTTTAGTAAAGAAGAAATTCGCCAAGTTGCAAAAACTATGGGGCTAAGCGTTTTTGATAAGCCAGCTTTGGCATGTTTAGCTTCAAGGATACCTTTTAATGAAAAAATCACCTCAGAAAAACTTGACCGAGTTGAAAAAGCCGAAAAAACGGTTAAGTTAATTACTGGTGTTAAGCAGGTTCGAGTGCGAGACCACAATGGACTTGCAAGAATCGAAGTCTTAAAAGCTGAAAGAACACTTTTTTGTAATGCAGACATTTTTGATAAGGTGTCTAGTGAACTCAAAAAATTAGGTTTCAGTTATGTAACTTTTGATTTGGAAGGTTACCGTTCGGGAAGCATGCTCAATAAAACGCGTTTGCGCCACGAAGACTAAAATGAGTCGTATAAGAGCAAATTCAGTTTTCACGTGCCCATGCATCTTGGGGTAAATAGGTTGTATTCGAAAAAAGATACACTTCTACCTGTTGATTATAGTTTCTTTGGTCGGTGTCGTACAAAGACAATGCCGACAATGAAAGCGGCTATGGGTGCAAGTAGAACTGCAACTATCCATGTGCTCGGCAAATCTGGGCTTGTCTGTTCAATGTTTGTTGGAGATGTGGTTGCAGGCGGCGTTGTGGTCACTGTTGGTGTTGGCTTGGTTGTGGGTTGTGGCGTTGTGTTGGGTGTAGGCTGAATGCTTGAGGAAGGCGTGGGACTTGGGGAAGGCTGCGGGTTATTTGAAGGCTCTGGAGCTACAGGGGTGTTAGGAACAACGATTTCAGTTAAGTTCGAGGGAAAACCTGTCGCGTCAACTGATGATATATACCTTAAGCTTAAAGTGTCGTTATCGAAGTAGCTTATGTGAGCACTGCCGTTTTGGTCTAAAGTAAGAGAGCTGCACCAGCCCACATTTGAGGTCGGATCAGCTGTTTGTAGTATCCATGCTGAACCGTTCCAGAAGGTGTATCGTAAATTGTTTTTTAAAGCGTTAAAATAGCTTATATGCGGATACCCGTTGCTATCTAGGGCAAGTGAAGTAGGGTTAAACCAGTCTTGCGAACGTGAATCTCCAACATAGTCAAGTGTTTGTATACTCCAGTTTGGACCATCAGTGGATTTGGCGAGTTTTAGGGTTTTTTGGGTATTATCTAGGTAACTTATATGTGCATTATTGTTTGAATCGACTTTTAGAGAAGTTGACCAGCCAACGTCACCTTCAGAGTCAACAGTTTCTATGTTCCAACCTGAACTGGTCCAATGTGCGTATTTGAGGTTGCCATTACTGATGTCATAATAACTTATGCAGGGATTTTCGTTTGAATCAAGAGCAATTGAGGTAAATTGTCCAACATACCCTGCAGAATCTACCGTTTGAACTAGCCAATTTGATCCGTCCCATTCTGCATATTTTAAGTCTTCATTTCCAAAATCAGTATAACTAATATGTACATGATTATGTGAGTCTATAACAATCGAAGTAAAGCTGCCAACACTATCTGAATCAACGACTTGTTTGTTCCATTGTGAACCGTTCCAGCTGGCATAATTCAAACTGAGGGTTCGAATATTACAGTAGCTTATGTGTGGATTTCCGTTAGAATCCAAATCAATAGAGGTATAACGCCCACTCCAGCCGCTAACATCTACTGTTTCAATGTACCAGCGGTTTGAACTATTAGAGAAAGCATACTTTAACCCATAATCAGCGTCAAAATAGCTAATATGCAAAACGCCATCACCTTCAACAACAATTGAAGTATACATGCCAGTGTTGTAGTAGTCTAATGTTGAAGGCACGCCAGCTGGTTCTGAATAAACAATTATTGTAGGTGGAGGAGTAATCGGTGTCGGGTCAGGAACAACAATTGGAGGTACCAACTCAAATGGAACAAAACACAGGTATTCAACAACGTGGCTGGTGTAGTCTCCATGAACAATGTGCACTCTGTTATTGGCGTCAACAGCTAAAGAGGTTGAGTAACCACCGTGGATAGGGTTGCTTAATCCGTAAATAATCCATGATGAACCATTAAAATATGCATATTTCAAAATGCTACCCCTGTATTGGTCAATATAACTAATGTGAGGAACGTTGTTGGAATCTAAAGCTAAAGAAACAGATGCACCAACTACTGCAAAAGGGTCACCAGTAGCATCAACAGTCTGTATTTGCCACCCTGAAACGCCTAATTCGGCGTGTTTCAGATTACCATTTAAAACGTAACTTAAATGAGGGCTATCTTTGGCATCTAAAGCAAGAGAAGCTTCAATTTCACGGGTGCTTCCTGAATCGACCGTTAAGATATTCCATTTTGAACTGTTCCATGAAGCGTATTTGAGGAGACCGTTGGTCTCGTCGTCGTAGGCAATGTGTGGATTATTTTTTGAATCTATTTGAAGAGAGCTAAAGGTGCCTATGCTTAGTTGGTAAGGCACACCTTGATCAACAACTTGAATTACCCATTGAGTCCCACTCCATGAAGCGTATTTCAGAGAGAAATCGCCATAGTAAGAAATATGAGGAAATCCTTGTGAATCAAGAGCAAGGGAAGCTTGACGACCTTCGCCGAGTTGGTCAACTGTCTGAGTATTCCAAGCGGAACCATTCCAGTAAGCGTATCTTAAGTGAAGATGGTATGTTGCATCAACACTGAAGAAGCATATGTGTGGATACCCGTTTTGGTCTAACTTGAGTGTACTTCTTAAACCGTTGCTTCCTGTTACACCGCAGTCTTCAACCAACTGTATGCTCCATGAAGTGCCATTCCACCAAGCATACTTTAAACCAGTCTGATTACCATCTGTGTAGCTTACGTGGGGATACCCGTTTGAGTCTAAAGCCAAAGACATATCGTGTGCTGCGTTACCGACAGAATCAATTATTTGTCTCTCAACATCATAATCTGGGGTACCACCTGTTGGCAACGATAAGAGAATCGAAGATATCAAGCAACATGCAAGTATTGAGGTTAAAGCTTTTTTGTACATGTTCCAATCCTAATCCTTATAGATCCAATTAGGTGGACACAGCAACTTACCATTGCCATCGCCATCAATAAAATTAGCTACAATAGTTAGCGTATAAAAGAGTTTTCGTCAACAAATGTTGACTTAAACTAGAAGGTCTTAGTCAAATTTTGTTGACTTAGTAAGAAATATGGATTTATTTTATCAGTAGCAGTAAATTTTAGCAGTTGTTATGGTGGCTCTTTTGATTTTGGTTTTAGAATCTATCTCTTTGCCATCGCTGATTATGACGACAAGCTTTTACTTTTTAACGTCATGAATTCTATGCTTTTTGCAGCTTTAAGTTTTAATATATAACATCACTTGAAAAATGTAGATTGCAGTGGATAAACAAGCGGAATTCCCACATAAACTGAAACGTTCAATTGGTCTTTGGAGCGCTGTTGCCATAAATGTTGGCGCTATCATAGGTGGCGGAATCTTTGTGGTTACAGGTATCGTGGCAGGTTTAGCTGGTTCAGCACTAATAATCTCTATGATTATTGCGGGGGTGGTCGCGTTTTTTACTGCTTTGAGTTTTGCAGAGTTAACTGCTTGGAAACCGATGGAGGGCAGTGTTTACGCTTATGGTCGTGAATTAATTTCGCCTTTCGCAGGATTTCTGTCTGGTTGGATGTGGATAATCGCTAACACTTTTACTGGTGCAGCTGTCTCGCTGGGTTTTGCTTACTATTTATCAGCAGCGTTTCCTGGATTGCCAAGCAATCTAATTGCAGCAGGCTTATGCATCATCTTCACAATGCTAAATGTTGTCGGCGCAAAAGAATCTGCGACTGTAAACAACATTTTAGTTGCCATAAAGTTGGCGGTTCTCGGATTTTTTGTGGTTTTCGGAGCGTTTCATGTTAATTTTGGGAATTTTGAGCCGTTTACGCCTCTTTCAAGTGGTGTTTTGTATGGTGCATTTTTTATTTTCTTTGCTTACGGTGGCTTTGCTAGAATCGCAGTGGTATCTGAAGAAGTTAAAGATGCAAAACGTAATGTACCTTTGGCGCTCTTGTTGTCGGTAGCAATTTCAATTATTGTTTACGTGCTGGTTGGCTTTATTTCGGTTGGATTGGTTTCTGCGCCTGTTTTAGCTGATTCAAATTCTCCTTTAACCACTGCTATAAACTCTACTGGAGATGTTGCTGCGGCGCAAATAATCTCAATCGGTGGACTTGTGGCTACAGCAAGTGTATTGTTGACTGCGATTTTGGGGGTTTCAAGGATGGAGTTTTCTATGGCAAGGGGGAAAGATTTTCCTTCATTTTTGGCTAAGGTTCATCCTAGATTTGGGACACCGATCTATGCGATTATTGCGACGGGGGCTATTATGGCAGTGCTGGTCTTGTTTGTGGATCTTAACAGGGTTGTTGCATTGAGCACTTTTTCGTTGCTTTTCAATTATATATTAACAAACATTTCAGCGTACAGACTAAAACATGGGAATCGTAAATATCACAGAGTGATTCACATTGTTGGCTTAGGCACATGTATACTTTTAATCTCATTTGTCTTTATTGCCTCAACAGATGCCGCAGTAATTGGTGCTGTTTTCTTAATTTTGGGGGCAATTTATTACATTGCAAAAAAGAAGCTGAAACCTTAGGGTTCAGGAAAATGCATCTTTTTAAGGTGCGCTGTTTTTGTTTGTTAGTTTGTTTTTATTCTCTTAGTTGTTGGCATGAGGCCCCTTGTACACAACAACTTCCAAAACGCAATGCTGTTTGTTGCTTTTTTGCTTTAAAACTTTTTTTCAAATTGCTATCTGGCTGTGCAAGTTGTACACCAGCAGATTAAGCGTTTAGAATAAGAAAATTAGGATTTAGGATGAGGTGGATTGTTTAGTTTGCATTCTTTTTCTTTGAGCAATCCAGTTTGCCATATCCAATACCACATTAACATGCTGCCAAAAATGGTAGCGCCAAGAATTAAGATAAGGTACAGCCATAGACTTTCTGGACCATAAACCCAGACAGAGTTACCCAGCATTGTAGCTATAGTGTTAGGTATCAACAGCGCCGTGCCGACAATTGTGAGGTAAGCAACAAGTTTGGCAAACCTTGTGTTTAGCACTGTTAATTGATTATTTGATATAGTTAATTGGTTGTTTGCAATGGTTAATTGATTATTATAAATTGACTGTGTTGCCTCTATTCCTGAAGCCAAAACTTCCGACATGTGCTCCGATAGCCCGATTTGGCTTTTTACTTGATCAACCATAGCAGCGAACATGTTTACTATTTTTGGATCATCCGTTAGAAGTTCAGCGTCGCCATAACGAATAGCTTGAAGAACATCAACACTTTCCCAAAGAGCATTCAAGTAGATAATAAGCGCATGTTTCATTTCGTATATTTTTGGACCTAACAGGGATTTATCAGTCTCTTTATCCATTAGATCTCGGTTTAATTCATCCCCGAACTCCTCTATCACGCGTAAGTGCCTGAAATTGCTATCATTATTTGCTTCAAGAATACGTGATAATAGAACAGTGAGTCTATCTTCTGGCTGGATATCAATTGGTATTTTTCTTAGAATTGTCTCAGAGTATCTTCTTAGTCTTAGGAATCTTTTATCTACGAGACGTACATGCACAGTGAAAACCAGGTTCTTTCTTAATAAGATAATCAGGGGGTAAGCTTTAACGTCAGTTCCTCTAATTTGAATCGATGGAAAACTCAGCCACATCTCATTATCAAAATCTTCATAATTAAGCTGGTCGCAACATGACAGATTAGAAATGAAAGTTTGACTAAAACCCATCTGAGCTGCTACTAAGGGAATATCTTTCATTGGATCATCAGTAATATAATCTACCCAAGCCACTATTGACTTGTTCAATATCTCCAAGAAATTAGTCGGAGATTCAGCTTCCTGCCTAAATGTTTTTCCCGAAGAATCCAGACCCATACAAAACCATTTTTTCTGCATAAGTTCTAATGGACCTGTAGGCAAGGTTGAAAACCGAGCCTGTGAAGTTATACCGGATTGATCTTTTTCGCTCATTTTCTCCGCACCCTAACCAGAAAATCTGGCTGTAACTAGCCAGTTCACCTGTACCTAAATATTTTTTGCTTTGCTTCCCATTTTTTCAGCCCATTATACAGTGTAATTCAAAGATAAGTAAAATATTGAGTTGCAGAAGATTATTTTGACTTATTTTAGTTCCTTTAATTTACCTTACGCTTGACTTAATATTTTTAATCAAGGAGACTTTTGGCCAAGAAGGAACTCTGCCGAAATCAACTGATCAGGGATTTGGTGTTCAAGAGGTAAAAATACGCTAACAGGAATATCCAACAGAGAAAGCTTCTGGCAGATTAATGGTCCAACTTGAGCCCAATCTAAACCACCTGAGCCGCAGCCCAAAGCAGGAACTGCAAGGCTTCTAATGTTTTCTTGCTTATAGTTTTCAACTATCCATTTGAGCCCAGTTTCTATTGTGTTTATGTTTGTGTTTTCGCTCCAATGGGATCTTGTTGGAAAGAGGAGAAACCAAGTATCACCCTTAACGTTCTTATCGACAGACGCCTCGGATAATTCGTTATCCAGAGAGACTTCTCGTTTGTATAGAACTGGAGAGCCTATTGAAAGCTGATTGCTACGGCAGAAATCTTGATAGTTAACATAAACATCCGGAGTCTGATATTTCGCTCTTGACGCCATACCTTTCCCCATTACACCCACAGTATTTACGCTTAGAGTTAACGTTTGAGCGGATGAATAATAAATGTCGCCATCCACAACTGTAAGGTTTGGTGTTATCTGTTTGGTTCGTATTGGCTGGAAGAACATTTCTGGAGCGTAAAGGAATGAAGTATCAGGTAGTTTTTCTATGGACTGCTGGACTTGATACTTGGTCATGTAGTCGCCGAAGTAGATGGACCGAATGAAACTGGGGGCAACTCCTTCAGGTACGAGACATTCAGCCATAATTGTTCTTTTTGAGCCATCAGCTTCATTCCAAAAAGGTCGGTTAACTTCATCAAGAATGAATGGCAGAATCTCCTGCTTCTCAAGTCCTGAAACAATTCTTGAATTAGAATGCGCAGCATTGCCAGTAGAGAGGAAAACATCTGGGCGTTCAACTATACTTTTATCGATACCTATAACTGCAATCTCGTTAAGTGGATAATTGCGAACTGCAGTGAAAAGCATGGGGTTTCTTGCTTGAAAATAAAAGCGGGCAAAATCCCAAAGACTTCTACCATCAGGCGTTTTTACTTCAGATCGTTTATCTTCAACTGATTTGATGGAGACCGTTTTAAGGTTAAGACTTGCTTTTTCAAGCTTGTTGTGGCTAAGAATACCTTTTTCAAGAATTGCTTTTATGTTGCTAACATGTGTTATGTAAAATAGTTCTCTCAGCACCATGCTTCGTCTTCTATGCATAACAATCGCTTACCCGCTTAGAATACAGAAGATAAGGCTGAAGCAAATAAAACATTTTGGGAAAAAAAGAAAAAGTTATTCTATGAAAATAGCTGGTTGATATGGCATTGCCATCGCTGAACGGTTTTTAGGATCGTAACATTCCTTGTCGTCTTCACTGTAAACTGATACTTCTGCGTTGAAACGGTCTTTTAGGAAGCATATGGATTGCTGGATTATCTGTTTTTCATCGGTTACTTTAATTTTTAACATGTTTTCTTTACGGACAGAGGATAATTTGATCAAGACTTTAATTATTCGTGGAACTAAACTGGCGATGTCTTTCATGTGAGACTTAAGTTCAGGATTAGAAGCGAATTCCTTCATTAACTCGTTAATTTTTGCTTCACCAGAAAGTGATTTCTCAAGTATCTTGAGGTATATCTGCCATTTCCATGAAGCGGCGGAATAGTAGACTAAACGTTTTGGTGCAATCTTTGTGGCTTTTAGAATGTTAAATGTGTCTGCTATGATGTCGTTAACAAGATTTTCTTGTTCTTCAGCTGCTACATCCAACTTGGTCTCATCAAACATAGGCCATTTTGCTTTGCTTATGAAGCCGCTTTCACCGGTTTGGCTCCAGAGTTCCTCACATATAAATGGAGCAAAAGGCGCAAGCATCTTAACCCAAACCTTCACTGCTTCACCAAGTGCCAAAGCGTTTGTGTTACCTTTTCTTGAAATATACCACCGTAAATCATTCCATGTTTCAAACAGTGCTACTTGAAGGGCACTTCTTGTTTTTAGTTCATCTAGGCTTTCGGTGACTTCTTTAATGCGGTATTGTATCTTAGTCTGTAGCCATCTCTCCAGCGCTGTATCTTCGTTGTTTTTAGCTGAAGCGAGAATTCCACTTGCAAAACTCATCAATCCTTCAAACTTACCCTGTAAATCACATACATTTTCTGCTCTCCAGTCTGGGTCATCCATTCCTTCAGCGCCAAGCATTAATCCGCATCGTGTGGCGTCAGCTCCGTACTTTTCAACGGCGCCTTTCAATGTGATGAAGTTACCTTTGCTTTTATGCATACCTTGGCCTTCAACCATTAACATTCCGTTAACACCGATTCCTTTTGGCCAATATTCAGGTGGGAATAATGCAGCATGATGAAAGATACAGAAGGATAAGTGGTTGGGTACTAGTTCCTTTGCTGAGTTGCGTAGGTCAAAGGGATACCAGTACATAAATTCACTGCGCATTGAATCTAACAATTCAACTGATATTCCAGTTGCCCTGTTGATAACTGCCTTGTCACCTTTTCCGTAAAATACGTAATCAAACATTTCAGGTGTTAATGCTTCTGGCTTTATCTTGTTCTGGTTAATGTGCTTGTTTATTGTGTAAAACGCCATATAAACTGTAGAGTCGCTTAAGGTTTCAATTATCCAGCCTTTTCCCCACGGAAACGGTGTCCCTAAACCGGTTGTTCTTGCACATGCCCATTCGCGCAACCAATCAATAGTGGAATAAAATCCTGCTTTGGCTGTTTCAGGGTAAATCTTCATTTGGGCAATTACCTCTTTTGCCTTCTCTTTCCAGGCAGCATCAGAGTAGTTTAGGAACCATTGATCTGAAAGAATTTTTACAATACAAGGGGTCATACAGCGGCAGACAACTGATTCAGAGAGATCATACATACTGTCTGTTGCACCGAGCTTTCGAAAATCAGCTATCAGCAGATCTTTAACTTCTCGAATAGATTTACCAGCGTAATTCCCGCAATTTGGTTTTAATTTTCCGCCGTGAAATTCTTTTTTGTATAGCTCTTTTGTTGCATCATCGGCCTTAGGATCATGCTGATCTTTAATGCCCATTTGCTCAACAATTTCAACAGCTGGAAACTCGCCGAATCCATCAATTTTAATGATTGAAATCGGCTTAATTTTTAAAACAACTTCAGGGTCAACACCGAAATCCCTCATAACTTCGGGTTTTTGCTGCAGATCTTTGAGGGCTAACCAGTCAAAAGGTGCATGCGCGGGAACACTGTAAACAACGCCTGTTGCAGTTTTAGGATCAACAAACCAGCCAGGTAGAATTGGGAATTTTTCCTTTGTAATGGGGTTTTCGATGGTTTTGCCGATTAATTCTTTACCTTTAAAGGTACGAGTTATTTTGACGGATTTTTCTTGTTCTTTTAGTTTTTCAGCGGCTTCTTGGCTGATTATCCAGTTCTCATTGTTAACGGTTGCTTCAACGTAAGTGGCGTTGGGGTTAATCCATAAATTTGTGATGCCGTAGATTGTTTCTGGACGGAACGTTGCTGCAGGCAAAACTGTGGTTTTATCCAGTTTGTACTTGATTAAAGTGTATTCTTCAGGGGTTACACCTTCACCGCTTTGGCGGTCATGGTCACCTGTTGGGCTTTGGTCTTTAGGACACCAAACTACTGGGTGAGTACCTCGTGTGACATAGCCTTTTTCTTTTAGATTCTTGTACTGCCACTCGATAAATTTTTGAAAAGTCGGCCAAACCGTTGTGAATTCTCGCCGCCAATCAACCGAGAAACCAATACCTTTAGCGGCTAGACGGCCTTCATTAGTGTAATATTGAGCCATGTAAACAGGATCAACAAATTTTTGAAGCTGTTCTTCTGGAACACCATCTACTTCACGCAGAACACGAATGTAAGCTTGATCGCCTCTGGCTACACGTTGACTTGCACCAAGTAGAGGTTGACCTGTCCAATGCCAAGCCCAAGGCCAAAGCACATTGTAGCCCTGCATACGTTTGAAACGAGCGTAAGCATCTACACGAGAAGCGGAAAAAGCGTGACCGACATGAAGTGGCCCATTCATGTATGGAAATGGAAAAGTAACCATAACCTTCTTTCGTTCATCAGGATCAGCTTCGAAAACGTGGGCAGCCTCCCATTTAGCTTGCCACTTTGCTTCAATTTGCTTTGTCTTGCTCATAAAACCCTGTTGATTAAGACTTTAGCTATTAAGAGTTTTGCTTCCTAAAATAGACTGAATAAGTCAATCAATCGTAAAATCAGGCGAAAGCATGCTGGGAAAAAGTTAAATCAATTCAGCACTAAACAATCCCTTTATGTCAAAACAAAGCTGTGCTAAAAAACTGATAGAAACTTTAAATCAGAAAAGCAGCAAAGCGATTCAAGCAGTAAAACAGACAATTCTTGAAGAGAAATTCAGTCAAGAAAACGTAAATCAGGTAATTGAGCAGTATGCTGCAAGATGGAATGATTCCACAAGACCAGGAACGTTGGCGTTATCATATGAAATAGTTGGGGGACAACCCGACGGGGCAGTACCTTTGCAGACAGCATTACTGCTTATTGATGC
>CAZXGX010000056.1:0-13467 GCA_964640475.1 uncultured Candidatus Bathyarchaeia archaeon | reverse complement strand
GCTTAGCTTGCTCATGGAAGCGTACTTCCTCAAGCCCATAATGCATTAGTTGAGATTTCTTTTATCGATTTATTTAAAGTAAGATAAAGCGATATAAGTAGAAAAATTATAATTAAGGCACATATTAATTGAGGGATGATTGGTTTGGGCAGCGTTAAAGATTTACATGTAATTAAGGCAGCTACGCCTGATGCAATGGGTGTTGGAAGATTCAACTTCTCTGACCGTTTTAGCGTTTTTGATTGGGGAGAAATGCCAGATCATATTGATGGTAAAGGGGCTGCACTATGCATTATGGGTGCCTACTGTTTTGAGCAGCTTGAAGCAAAGGGTGTAAAAACACACTACAAGGGCTTAGTTGATAGAAGCGGTAAAGCAGTGAATGTTAATGAGCTGAAGAGTCCCTCAAATGTAATGGAAGTTAATTTAGTCAATATCTATAGACCCCAAATAAGTACAGTTAATGGAAAAATAAGTCGGGATTACAGCGTTTATACAGCTATTTTGAAGAATTGTTTGATTCCGCTTGAAATTATTTATCGCAATGGTTTACCTGAAGGTTCTTCAGTATTTAAACGTCTACAGCAGGGCAAAGTAACACTGAATGATCTGGGTTTAGATCATACACCTAAGCCTGGAGAAGCGTTGGATAAACCAATTTTTGATGTTAGCACAAAACTAGAAGAAACAGATCGTTATGTAACATGGAAAGAAGCCCAGCAAATCTCTGGTTTAGCTGACAAAGAATTAGCTGAAGTAAAAGCTGTTTTACTTAAAGCTGATGAAACTATTACTCAAGCAGCTAAGAAAGCTTGTTTGAAAAATGAAGATGGTAAGATTGAGCTTGCATTTGATGATAAAAGGAAACTTATGGTTGTAGATGTTCTTGGGACTTTAGACGAATGTAGGTTTACCTATAATGGTGTTCATGTAAGCAAAGAAGTCGCAAGACAATTCTACAAGAAGACGGCTTGGTACAAAGATTTGGAAGAGGCTAAAAAGACTGCTGAAGACAAAGGCATCAAAGATTGGAAGGCATTATGCAGGTCTAATCCGCCAAAACTTGACCCAAAACTTAAACAAATAATAAGTCAAATGTACATGTCGGTAGCAAACGAAATGTCAAGCATTAACCTGTTTGATTCGCCAAAAATTTCAGATGTTATTAAAGCCTACAAGGAGTATATGGGTGAAAAAGCATGAGCATGCAAAAACAAATACAAAAAACAATAGAAGGTTATGACCCTGAAAATGTGCACATCGGCGTTTTAGGTTCGCATTCTGCTCTTGAAATTGCGTCGGGTGCCAAACAAGAAGGCTTCAAAACAGTAGTTGTATGCCAAAATGGTAGAGAAAAAACGTATGCCCGGTATTATCGAAACATCTTTGATAAATTCATTTTTCTAGATAACTTTTCTGATATTACTAGTCCAGAAAATGTTAAACAGTTAACTGATCTAAACACAGTTTTTGTTCCAAACCGCTCATTTAGTGTTTACGCAGGTTATGATGCAATTGAGCAAAAGTTTGCTGTTCCACTTATGGGTAACAGGTACCTTCTTAAAACTGAAGAACGCAATGCTCCAAAAAACCAGTTGTGGCTTCTTAAGGAAGCAGGAATAAAGTTGCCTCGCGCTTTCAAGACACCTCAAGAAATCGACTGTCCAGCGATTGTGAAAGTGCCTGAAAAGGGACGTTCAATTGAGCGGGCATTCTTTTATGCTTCAACCCCTGAAGAATATCAAAGGGAAGCTGAAAAAAGAATAGAAGCAGGCATCATCACTCGCGAAGCATTACAGGAATCTGTTATTGAAGAGTACGTTATTGGTGCTAAATTCAACGCTAACTACTTCTATTCGCCCTTAAATGATGAAATAGACCTACTCGGGTTTGACCGAAGAGTCCAAACAGACCTTGATGGAGTCTTAGATCTTCCAGCCCAAGAGCAGCTGGAGCTAAAAATTCCCACTCAAAACATTGAAATCGGTCACATGGGTGTAACAATGCGCGAGAGTCAAATAGAGAAAATTTTTGAAGCAGCTGAACGCTTCGTAGCTATCTGTAAGAAAGAGTTTCCGCCAGGCATGATTGGACTTTTTGCTCTTCAAGGAGCAGTAACCAAAGACCTGCAATTTCGTGTTTTCGATGTTAGTCCACGTGTTCCAGGCTGTCCATGCGTTGAACCGACTTCGCCTTATATGAAGTACAAGTATGGAGTGGAAGTGGGTCCAGGTAAACGTGTTGCTATGGAGATTAAACGGGCTCTGCGTAAAAAGAAGCTTGTAGATGTGGTTACATGATAGATAACCAAGACATCGCAAAAATTCTTGAAAAGTATGACACAAGCAAAATTGCCATAGGAACCTTAGGTTCTCACAGTTCTCTTAACATTTTTAAAGGCGCTAAAGAAGAAGGCTTTCGCACAGTTTGCATCTGTAAAGAAAAAGATGCTATCATGTACAAGAAATATCCACTTGTAGATGAATTAATTATTGTAAAAGACTTTACCGAACTTCTGAATGCAGAATTGCAGGAAAGGCTGCGGAAACTAAATGTTGTACTGATTCCTCACGGCTCGTTTACTGCGTACTTGAGCACTGAGCAGTTAACTGATAGTCTTTTTGTGCCAATGATGGGTAACCGTAAACTGCTGCATTGGGAAGCTAACCGCAAGGAACAGGAAGAATGGTTACGCCAAGCTGGTCTTCGGCTTCCAGCTACTTTCAAATCGCCAGACGAAATCGATCGACTTATCATTGCCAAGCTGCAGGGCGCTAAAGGCGGCAGAGGTTATTTCCTTGCGAACTCACCGAAAGGCTTCTACAAGAAAGCAGATGAAATGATTAAACGCGGTTTATTAACCAAAGGCGACCTTGAAAATGTCCACTTACAGGAATACGCTTTGGGAGTTAACGTTTACCCTAGCTATTTTAGCAGCATAATAAATAGTGATGTAGAACTTTTAGCGATGGATCGCCGCTACGAATCCGCTGTTGATAGCATAGGCAAAATCCCAGCCCAAGAACAGTTGGAAATCGAAGTCATCCCAACTTATACAGTCGTAGGTAACTTTCCTATCGTCTTACGCGAATCACTGCTGCCAGAAATAATGCGTATGGGTGATGCCGTTCATAAAAAAGCGGCTGAACTTGCGCCGCCAGGAATAATTGGGCCGTTCTGTCTTGAAACTGTAATCACTGATGACCTTAAGATTTTTACATTTGAAATCTCAGCTCGTATCGTTGCTGGAACCAATATTGGCATCGGTACATCGCCGTACGCTTACTTGCGGTACGGAGAAAACATGTACATGGGCAGACGTATAGCACTTGAATTGAAAGAAGCCGTTAAACAGAAGAGGTTACAGGAAGTTTTAGCCTAAAGTCTACAAAAAAGAATTTCACTATAGAAGTTACTTCTATAGTCTTATTTCCTAAAAAGTTAAAAGCCATTTCTTTGCAGTCAATTGGAAGGAGAAGGGCAAACATGGCTGAGTCTGAAGAGAATGGTTACATATTCATAGATAGAATTCCACTTGTTTACAGTAAAAAAAACGTTGAGCGCCAACAAAAAATCGAAACTTGGCTAAACCTCTACCAAATAACCGAGGACCTAAAAATCGCCAAACAATACCTACAAGGTATGAATCAACCTATAGGCTACGTTTCCTAAATACACACCTTAATTATAGCCTCAAAACGTTCACGCGATCTATTTTTCTTATAATCCCTCAGAACAGAAATTATTGCCAACCTATCTTTTTCACCGAAAACTTCTGCAAGCAGTTTAGGAACTTGACTATTGCCTCCAAAAAGGTACTGGCAGATTGATGTAACATTGGATACTTTACGAGTGATACTGGCAGTCTCAAAATCTACGATAAACGGTACATCAACCAAATTAACTAGCAAATGTTTTGGCGCCTTACTAAGTTCACCATGATCCAGACCTACCTCGTCCAATCGCCAGCATTGTTCTAATATGTCAAGTAAAACCTTGCGAACTAAAGCTTTGTCTTTATGATTTCCGAGCCATTCTCCAAACAAACTACCATCTATTAATTGCGAGAGAAGAAAATTGCTGCTTACTGAGAAAAACCTTGGTCCAACACCAACCGAATTTGCCATCTTCAACATTTCTGCTTCATGAGTAAGATCAACTCGGTCAGCGTCTAGTCTACGCATTTTCAAAGCCATCCGCTGCCCATCTACATGTGCAACTACTACAACGCCAACATAACCTTTGCCAAGAACAGGCACGTTTGCCACAGATGTTCTTCCAGAGAATTCTACTTCTGTAACTCCCTGCTTTTGCAGTGCTTCTATTCGGGTCTGTATCTCTTCAAGAGTTGATCTTGGGTAACAAATAACAGTAGAATATGGCTTCTGTTCAAGTTGGTTCACAGGTATTATAATTGTATTTTCATTTTTTGGCATGGAGTTCGTTGGACACATTGTTTTTATTAGAGAAAGCCTTTTCGCCTATAATTGTGGTGTCCAAAAATTACATCATCATCCAATTATAACCATAACCACTTTTAATGAGCCTTAAGAAACTCCATTGTGAATAAGATATGCCCGTTAGCGCAAAAGTCAAGTTATACGTTAAAGGCATCATACACGCCTTTCTTGGCATCATTATAGCAGCGCTAGGTATAGCCTTTATCGGTTTTTTCGGGGACTACTTTGAAGTAAATCCATTGTACGCAACAATTGGCCTCTCCGATTCATTAGGCATTGATGTTTTCGGCGCTTTAATTCCAATAAGTATAGGGATATTGTGCACGGTTTTATTCTTCAGGTCAACAAGATTTCCAATTAAAAAGTTTGCTATAGCCTTGGCATTTTCAGTTGCTTTAGGTTTTATCTTTTGTCGTGTAACCGATGACGGCGTTGCTGGATATCCTTTCCTTTTTACACTCGTTGTCAGCACCATAATTGCAGTAGTAAATGTTGTTCCTTCACCTTTCGTTGACTTGAGAAAAAAATTCGTTGCCTCTTTGATGTTGACTCTGGCTTGTGTTCCTTTTTCTCTGTTTGCGGTTGATCTGTTCTATGCATCATACTTTTCGGGTGTTGTTATAGGTGGCAATGGATTAAGTGATGGATTGTTGATTTCAATTCTGTATGCACCATTTAACACGATAATTGTTTTTTCCGTCCTTACTTATGTAGCTCAAACGATTTTGCTTGTTAAAAAAGATCAGGTTACTTCAACAATTAAGTCTCCAACTGGGAATAATTCGGCTAATAGTTATAGTTCTAAATAGTCAAGCTTAAAGTTGGCAATAAAAAGATAATAGTCACATGAGTCCCAACTTAGCCTGTTATTGCGTGTTGCTATGCCGCGGTTCAAGCAAATTCCAGAAATTCAACAATTAATGAGTAGAAAAGATCTCATAAGAAACATAGGCATAATTGCGCATATCGATCACGGAAAAACAACACTTGCTGATTCTCTTTTAGCTGGGTCAGGCTTGCTTTCTCAAAAAATGGCTGGCACTGCTCGAGTTTTAGATTACCTTGAGGAAGAACAGAAACGTAAGATAACCATAAAAACAGCCAACATAAGTCTACTCTATAAAACGGCAACAGATCCATATATCATAAACCTTGTTGACACACCTGGACATGTTGACTTCACTGGCAAAGTTACAAGAGCCCTTCGAGCCATCGACGGAGTAGTCATAGTGGTTGATGCCGTTGAGGAGATCATGGCGCAAACCGAAATTGTAACCCGCCAAGCCCTTGAAGAACGTATCTGCCCAGTCTTATTCATCAATAAAATTGATAGACTAATCACTGAACTGCAATTAGATGCTAATCAAATTCAGAAAAAACTTAACCATTTAATCGATAACTTCAACGATTTAATCGAAGTTTACGGTGAAGCCCCATACAAGGATAAATGGAAAATCAACCCTGCAAGAGGCAATGTTGTTTTTGGAGCAGCACTACAAAGATGGGGATTCACAATAGACATTGCTAAACAGAAAGGTATGAAATTTCAAGACATAATAGATGTCTACCTAAAACAGGAACAGGAAAAACTGCAAAATACTTTTCCAGTCTATAAAGCCATTTTTGATATGGTAATAAAAAAACTTCCAAACCCCCGCGAAGCGCAATCTTACCGTGTAGGGAAGATTTGGGATGGACTTGTGGATTCTACAATTGGGCGCTCATTGAGGGAATGCCAAGATGATGGCCCAACAGTCATGTGCGTTACAAATGTCCAAACAAAGCAAGATGGCGGTTGTATCGCGGCAGGCAGAGTCTTTTCGGGTAAAGTCAAGAAAGGTGACAAGTTATATCTTGTTGATATCTTGACTGAGGCACTAGTTGAGACCGTTTTTGTTGATATGGGATCGTTTAGGGAGGAAGTTACCGAGGTCTCAGCTGGCAATTTGGCAGCAGTATCATTGCCAATCACGGTTAAAGTTGGCGAGACACTTGTTGATTCATCACATAAAGATGGTATGGTACCGTTTGAAGGTATCAATTACGTTTCTGAACCAGTTGTCACTATTGCTGTTGAACCAAAGAAAATCAAAGATCTACCAACTCTGCTTGAAGCGTTAGAAAAGCTGCAGTCAGAAGATCCTAACTTACATGTTAATGTTGATAAGGGAACTGGCGAGTACCTGCTTAGTGGCATGGGCGAGCTACATTTAGAGATCGCTATTGGCCAGTTAAAGCGTGATTTTGGCATAGAAGTAATAGTTTCATCTCCACGTGTTGTTTACGTAGAAAGCGTTACCAAGCAGGGCGTTGTTGCTTGCGCATATAGCCCAAATCGACAAAACACCTTTAACATACAAGTCGAACCAGAGTTGGAAGAGCTTTCTAAGAAGGAACAACAAAAACAACCCAAGGAAATAGGACTCATTTTATCGTTTGATGAACACCGAAATATACTAGTAGATTGCAATAACAAAACCGAGTCAGTCTCTGAAGAAGTATTAGAGGCAATCATCGGCGGATTCGAATTCGCCTGTAAAGCTGGACCACTCTCTGGTGAACCTGCAAGACACGTAAAAGTTAACTTGATTGATATGAAAATAAGCCAATCAGAAAATGGCACTGTAGAAGTTATGCATGGCATAGGCAAAGCGATTTTTGGCTCATTTTTAACAGCTAAACCAACTTTGCTTGAGCCAATCTATGCAACTACCGTCTCAGTATCCTCTGAGTTAGCAGGGGAATGTTCAAGAATTTTAACTACAAGGAGAGGAAGAGTAAAAACCTATGAACAAAAAGGTTTGCTCACAACAATTAAAGGGTTTATTCCTGTCTCTGAAACTTTCGGCTTTTCTAAAGAATTACGCTCAGCAACATCGGGCAGGGCTATTTGGCAATCAATTTTTGACCACTGGGAACATATGCCTGAAAAACTTGCCCAGCAAGTAATAACTGACCTACGCAAACGAAAAGGTTTGCCATCCGAAGTCCCTAAACCAGAAAAATTTTTGGAGTAAGATTCTTTGAAGCTTGAAGTGCCGTTTGATTTGAATTTTACGCTTTGCTGCGGTCAAGTGTTCCGATGGAAAAAGCTTGATGGCTGGTGGTATGGCGTTGTCGGCGATCAAGTACTTAAGGTGCGACAATGCAGTTGCGAATTAGAGTTTGAAGGTGTTGATGAATCCTTTGTTAAATATTATTTTGGTTTGAACGATGATTTAGAGCATATTAGTCGCTGCATAAACAAAGACCAATACATCGCAAATGCTTTGCATAATTTTGAAGGTTTACGAATTGTAAGGCAGGTTCCGTGGGAGTGCCTAATCAGCTTCATCTGTGCCACCTATAAGAGCATAGCAGCAATAGAACACATGCTTGCAAAAATGTCCCAAAAATTGGGTGAAAAACGATTTTTTGATGGCAGAGAATTTTATTTGTTTCCATCTATTAAGCAGTTGGCATTAACAAGCGAGAAAGAACTCTGTGAGTGCGGTTTAGGATATAGAGCCAAGTATGTGCAGGCTACAGCTAGAAGAATCTATGAAGAAAAAGTGGATTTGGAAGCCTTTAAACGGTTGCCGTACAATGAAGCAAAAAAACGGCTTTTTGAGTTTTCAGGAGTTGGCTTAAAAGTGGCCGATTGCGTACTGCTGTTCTCTCTGGGTAAACTTGAGGCATTTCCTGTGGATGTTTGGGTAAAACGCATACTTTTAAACCATTACTTCAGCAAACTGCCAGAAGACCTAACTAAAAAGCTATCAAGTCACGATTCATTAAACAACAGCGAATATGAAAAATTAAATGCCTTCGGCAGAAACTATTTTGGAGTCTACGCAGGCTACGCTCAAGAATACTTGTATCATTATGAGAGAACACAAAGTTAATTGGTTTAATGATCTAATCTTGCACGGTATTTCTCATATTCAGGCAATAAGCGGGGATATTCCTGGCACATGAGAGTTGAGGAAATTAGGAAATCTGCTGAGGAGCGGTTGCAAGCTATTGGAATGTTCCATACTACTGCGATGCGAAGGAGGGCTTTTACATCAGGATCATGTGGTAATTGCGCTAGGGGATCCCAGAAGAATATAAGAAAATCTATTTTACCCTCTGAAATGCGTGAGCCGATTTGTTGGTCACCGCCTAATGGACCGCTTTCATAAATTGTTATGTTTAGTCCCAGCTCCTGGGCAAGGATTCTGCCTGTTGTTCCTGTGGCGCAGAGTTCATGTTGTTTCAGAGTTTCCACATTGTATTTTGCCCATTCAAGCATGTCTTTTTTCTTGTTATCATGTGCAATGAGGGCGATTCTTTTTTTAGAATGAATTATTGCGATTCTTGCCAAGTGCTCTTTCCCCTTTCTTAATTATAAATCATTTAGGTTTCTTGCCTTTAAATGATTTCGACGAGAAATACATAGTTAAAATAGTGACGGGTTTAACAGTAAAGGTTAATTAGGTTATCTCAAGATACACTACACCGAGAAGGGCACAATTATGGGACCGCTTAAAAGCTTAGGCCAAGGTTTCCTTATTGCAACGGCCTCAATATGGATATACAACATAGCGGAGCTCATAAGAATCGGCCATGGAAGCCTCGGTTTATTATACCTATTAATCATGCTTATTCCCATAACAAGCCTAATATATCTACATAGCAAAAAACCCAAAACACAAACTGTTGAAAAGTCAAGAAAATGGCGAGAACTGATATTTTCTTTTCAAGGAGTTGCCTTAGCATGCTGGTCATTTGACCTGTTAACAACTTATTATGCCGTAGACGTTACGGGTTTAGCAATTGAAACTAATCCTTTAGGCTGGCCATTGGGCATTTTAGGCGCATTAGCATATTATGGTCCAACGCTGGTTTTATCATACTTTTCATTGTTCAAAATAAAAGAAAACATTTCACTTTATGCTGCTATACCCATGACTATTGTAATGTTAATGATGGGTTCAATGAATTTAATTGCTGGAGCCCAAAACTACAAGATCTTCATGTACACAGTTTACATTTCAACTGATGCCTATTATGGCTTGCTTGCACTTATAATTACGGTTAATTTAGCTATACAATTAACTTTAAAGCAAATAGTAAATCAGCCTAAAGCAAGTTTGGAATCTAATTGTCTTTAAAATTGCAGTTTATTCTAAACGATAAGAAACTCTAAGGAAAAAGCGATTTTAAAAATGAAAAATTTAGTTATACAATAAGCCATAAAAGACCATTACTTAAATTAATTTTGTTCTGAAGGCAGGAAAATAATAAAGCAGGTGCCTTCACCATTTTTACTTTGTACTTCAATTCTCCCTTTATGGGAATCAATTATTCTTTTGCAAATGGACAAGCCTACACCCATACCTTTTGCCTTAGTTGTAAAGAATGGCATCCAAAGATTTTTCATGATTTCTTTGGACATCCCTACACCGGTATCACAGAAGTCGATTTCAACTTCATTTTTCACCATCTTACTAGCAATTCTTAAGGTTCCACCGTTAGGCATAGCGTCAATCGCGTTCTTAATCAAATTGCTAAAAACACGCTCCATTTTTCCAGTATCAACAACTAATGAAAGTTCTTCACTTGCTTCATTAATTACCTTAACATTACCAGAAACAACAAGTGTTGATAATGAATTATTAACTAATTTATACGGACTGGTTTTAATTTTATCCAACTTTATTTCACTAGAATATTCCCATAAATCCTTGACTATTTTATCCGAGTATTCGACACAATTATCAATTACTTTTAACAAAGATTCACCTTTCTCACCCATTTTTTGGCCATAATTTCTCCTCAGAGAATATACAGCACCTTTAATACCTGTCAACGGGTTACGCAAGTCATGTGCAACCATTCTTGAAACCTCATTCATAGTATCGAGCCGCTGACTAAAGGAATCCTTAATCACATTAGCCAGAATCGTTATCTCATCGGTACCTAGTTTTGGGCAATCATTCTTAGTGCTTGGCTCTGAAAACGCAGATCTGACATGAGCAGCCAAATTTGTCATGGGTTCAACGATTTCCTTACGTAAAAAGAAGAAGAGACATACACCAAAGGTAACTGTAAGAGAAAGGGCGGCAACTAGAAAAATATTCCTTGACCATATCCCCTGTTGGTAAGCAGTTCGATCTTGACTAACCTGTAAAACAAACAATGGAGAGTCATGAATATCATTAACTAAAGTATAGCCCGACATTACCTCAGGAGAAATCTCTGAAATCACAATTGATTCTTCATCTGAAACCAAGGTTTCAACAATAATACTATTCTGAATGTTTTGTGATTTAAAATCATTAACATACATCAATGAAAAATCTAAACCCATAATGTCTTTTAACCTCTCTGTCTCAATAGCATCTAAGAATTTTCCAAACAACATACCGCCCATTATTGGACCCTCATTTTGGCTAGTTAAAATTGGCGCAGTTGCAACTAAAACTGGCTTGCCATCAAGCAGTAGTAAACCAGAAATTAAATCATCAGTAGACTGGAAATTCCAAATGATACCATCAGACTTCAGGAAGGTTTGGGTTTCTTGACTAGTTGTAACCATCGCGCATTGGTTTGAGTCGTAAGATTGGCTATAAACCACATTTCCAGTATTATCCATTATAACAACTATGTTGAGGTTTAAGTTTTCAAAAACCGTGTCTAAATTTTTATCAATATATTCTTGATTTGCATCTTGGACGAAAATATAGGTATCATCCCATGCTGAGTAATCTATGGCGTTACCCTCAAGTTCAGAAAGGCGATAGTTTATTGTACTTAGTGTTTGATTGATGCTTTTTTCGTTCTCTTGATTTTCAATTGCCTTATAGCTTGGTTGAATTAGGAAAGAGGATATTACATGAAGAGAGCCGAAAATCACTATACATAAGAGAAAAATAATGATGATTGCTTTTGATTGTATCTTCATGTAGCGTCTATCTCGATGTAGGGAATCTTTTTTGATAGAGAAAAGCACTTTCTAATTACTTAAACGCTATGAAGTCGGAATCCGACTTGAAACTACAGAGATGACACCACAAATTTACTTTAAAAAGAGCTTGAATAGACGAAAACCACTAAATAATATTCTAAAGTTTTTTAGTCATGACGTAGGCATCTTCGCCGTCTGAATAATAGCCATTAATGGTCCTAGATACTTCAAAGCCCAGCTTCTTGTATAAGGAAATAGCCGCTTCGTTTGTTACTCTAACCTCTAAGAAGCCTTGTTTTGCTTTATAATAACGCATGCCTTCTAATGCCTTATTAATTACAGATTGGGCTACGCCTGCATGTCTGCTTTGAGGAAGAACAGCTATCGAGACCACGTGCCCCTTACGTATTAAACCCCCCAATCCAATGCTTGATAATCCAACCTCTATACGGCACATGATATAGCCTATTAGTTTACCTTCTTGTTCAGCCACAATGAAAGTTTCTGGAAATCTTTGGTGTAAATCAATAAAGAAGAAATCAGTATAATTTTCTGGGAGACAAACGCGATTGATTTGCATTACGCCTTGGAGATCGTCGGGTACAAATTTTCTAAGCGTGAAGGTTTGTTGCATCTAGTCGCCTTTCATAACGATTCTAGCTGTTTAAACTTAAAGGTTACGCTTTAGAGGCATGATCTTGAAATACCATTTGTAAAAAAAACATTAATCTTTTGTTTCCTCAGGCACCTTGTATTCCGGCAGCACATGGTCTCCATGAGGCATTGTCCAGACTCTTGAAGCAGAACCTGACAGCTTCAGGGCTTCAGTCAAGGCATCATTTGTAGCCCGAGCAGTTTTCAGCTTAAAGACGTTTGAAGCATAATAGTCAGGCAATGAAGAAACTAGAATGATCGTGTGATTCTGCAATGCTTTTAAAAGGTAGTACGCTTTGTGACCACCGAGGACAAAGTTGCGTTTGATTTCACGTTCAGTATTTTTTAAGTCTTCTAAACGTGTCATCCAATCATAAAATACCTGGTTTCCATGACCCTCTGGGCATTCAGCAACCAGAATGATTACGCCACCCCTTTTAACAGCATCCAGTGTGTTATCAATTGCTTTGCAGGCTTGATATAAATTGATGTCCCCAGGATGACCACCTGCGCTCGCAACAACAATGTCTGCGCGTCGATCAATTCTTACACGGTACATTTCATCAACAAGCTTCACGCCTTCCATAAAAGCCTGTTCAAGGTCACCCGCGAAGGCTCTAACAATTTCACCCTTACTGTTCTCAACGATGTTAACTATAAAATCAACTTTTGCGAGCCGCGCGGCTTCAGTCATATCTTGGTGAACAGGGTTATCTTCTAAAATTCCTGTCTTAGCGTTGGTATGAAGCATCATAGAGTGATTGTGCTGTATTGTTTCAGCTCCACTAACGCCTGGAAGTACACTTTTTCTTCCCCCACCATAACCTGCATAGTAATGGAAACAGATGTCTCCAAGAAGCACTTTGACGTTTGCCTCTACAAAAACTCGGTTAAGATAAATCTTGTTACCATGACTCTTTGTAGTCCCTATATATACTAGATCTTGAGCTTTGCACTCATGGCTTATTACTTTTAATCGTTTTATGATTTCTTCTCCAAGAAGCTCTGTAGCTTCCTCAGGCTTAACTACGCGATGAGTGCCGCAAGCAAAAATAACAGTAATATTTTCATCTTTGACGCCTGCAGCGGTCAATTCAGATAGAACCGGCAAGAGCATTTTTTCGCTTGGAGCCTTACGTGTGGCGTCATCCACTACTATTGCAACTTTGCTCTCTGGAGTGGCAATCTCGCTTAAGCGTTTCGTACCAAGGGGTTCTTTTAGAGCACGCTCTATTTCAGCGTAAGCATCAGGTACACCTGGCTTTTCCATAGGCTCAATTGAACCGAGAAGATTTCTGGCTGGAACACGCACACAAACGTCTGTTTTTCCATACGGAAGCCAAACATCAACCATAACAACATCACGAATCGATTATTAGTAATGTCACGGGACAAGAAACTATTAAGCCTTATCAAAAACGG
>CAZXGX010000055.1:0-13825 GCA_964640475.1 uncultured Candidatus Bathyarchaeia archaeon | reverse complement strand
TTTTGCCTATCATCAATAGAAGTGTCTGTTTCGAGTTTCTCTAATTCGCTGTGTAAACGTTCAATTTGTGCCATAAGATCTTGCCGTTGTTTTTGGTAATTATCATGCAGTTTTTCTTGTTCAGAATTAAAACTCTGAACTGCAGTTTCTAACTCGTTTTTTGCCGCTTTCAGTTCCTTCTGGGTCTGCTCAAGCTTTTCTGCTGCCTCTCTTTTAGCTTTAAATTTAAAAACGCTGATCTTCACTACTTCTTGACTAGCCACACTGTCCTTTAAAGCGTTAATTTTATTTGTGAGCCGTTGGATGTCGGAGTTTCGCTTGTTGTTTAATTCACGATTTTTCTGTGCATAATCTCGGTCGGAATTAGTTAATTGATTGTTAATGTCTTGAAGCTCTTTTGCTCCCCCTGAAAGGTTTGATTCCGCAAGCCGCTTCTCAGCTAGCGCTGCCTCAATATCAAGAAGGATCTGTGTATGTTCCTTAACGAATGTGTCATCTGTTTTAACGTTTGGGTTTAACTCAAACTCAGAAATTACTTGACCTAAAATAACCAGCCAATCATCATAATATTGACTGAAAGGTGAAAGAGCAAAAGTCTGGGTTCCAAGGCGGTTTAGGCTTACAATGGTTTTATCTGCAATTTGTCTTAGGGTTAATTCGGATGTTTCTTCTTGAAAGTACTTGGCGCCTGAACGTTGTTTTTGAGATTTAGTTTTCTTTTCATGAGAACTTTTCTGAAATTTGGCACTTGACCCATGCCGGGGTCCTGATTGTGAATGGTAACCCATAAACGAACCTTTGATGAGCAAGAAATATTTAAACAATAACACAATCCAAGGAAAAATACTCTCAAACCCAAAACCGTAGAATAGGATAAAAAACAACTAAGTTTTAACTAACAAAAAAAAGTGGAGCATAAAATTTACGTTTTTACGTATTTTTTAAACCACTTAATTTTTTGGCAGATCAAGTCTGAGCCTTATTGTTGTTTACGGCCCACCTAAGCGATGTCTTGAACGCAGCAGGATTCTTATCACCGTTTGGAACCTGCTACTTCATGGCTTAGATGCTTCAACACTATGCATGTTCAGCCCATAGAGGCAAAGTCTTGATCGCATGCCAATTTTTTAGCTGTTTTAATTAGCACGCTTCAATGCCTTTATGCAATGCATCTAAAGCTTGCTCCCTGACCTGCAATTAACCATTTACTAAAGCCACAATAATAAAGATTGCGACATATCTGTCATAAAAATAAACAAAAATGTACCAATTAAAACATAATATAAT
This sequence comes from uncultured Candidatus Bathyarchaeia archaeon, assembly GCA_964640475.1. Lineage (GTDB taxonomy): Archaea > Thermoproteota > Bathyarchaeia > Bathyarchaeales > Bathycorpusculaceae > Bathycorpusculum. The sequence continues at coordinate 12,538 of CAZXGX010000055.1, read as the reverse complement.
CTATAAAACAATGACCAAAAGACCCCAGAAACACCATAAACACTCATTACACCCCCAACGCCAATCCAAAAGACCAAAAATAACAAAAAACTCTACCTCTACCCCAAAAAGCCATTTACCACCTATTCCAGGGCCAGACCAGCATCTTAACGCATCTTTCCACATTGAGTTAAAATGTAATGTGAACTTGATAAGCCAAAATTATAGCCATTAGGAACTGCTTGGGACAACTTGAACAACCATCTAGCAACTTTTACCTGTAGAAAAAACAATAACATTTAACCCTGGAAGTTGTTGTGTACAAGGGCAGTTTTCCCACAAATAAAAGAAAAGAAAACAACCAACATACATTAAAAAAGTAAAAAAATACAAAAGTTTGAAAAAAAGAAAAATTGATACCAGTTTACCGCTTGTTTAGCATTTGCAATTGCCGTTTTCTGGCAAAACCTTTAGTGCCCGCAAGATTTTCTTGAATTCTTCCTCTTTAAGCGATGCACGTCTACCATTAGCATAGATGTCTTTGACTCTATCAACAACTATAGCAACTGTTTGGTCATCCGGCTCTTTGCCAACAAGCTCATTGATTTTGAATTTGATTATGCCCTTACCAGACTGTTTGCCTATAGTTAGTCTACGTTGATTGCCAACCATTTCAGGTGGATAAGGCTCATAAGTCCATGGATCATTAAGGACACCATGAGTGTGTATGCCTGATTCGTGAGCAAAACCGTAATCGCCCACAATTGCCTTGTTAGGCGGCACAATATAGCCTGTTGCTTTGCCAATGTAGTCCGCTGTTTCTTTGAGTTTCTCTGTTTTGCCCTCGTATTTGCCTACACCATGATGTAAATACAGGTTTAGAAGCACCTTCTCTGTTTCAGCGTTTCCAGCACGCTCACCTATACCAAGGAAGGTTGTGCTAGCGTAAACTTTATCCCAAACACCTTGTGCCGCTTTAATTGCAGCCATCGTATTCTCAACTGCATTGCCGAAGTCGTCATGTGCATGAATCTCTATTGCTTTCATCTTAGTTTCCTTTTTAATTGCAATAACTTTTGCAGGAATACCGTTTGGTAAAGGAGCATTAGTGTCTGATAAACCAATGCCGACTGTGTCACAGATTCTATAGCATTCTGCACCTGCTTCAGCGACTGAATTTATCAGTTTTCGTTCAAAATTCCAGTCTGCACGAGTGCTGTCTTCGCCGTGAACAAATGTGCGCATTCCACAGGTTTTAGCTGCGTATTCTACTACGTCAACAATGTTATCTAAGATTTGATCGTGAGTTTTTTCTGGCCATTTGGCTTTAAAGTGAATATCTGAAACTGGGTGAGAAATCCCGACCTCTTTGAAGCCTAATTGGACGGCGCTATCAATGTCTTCTTTTACTGCTCGACACCAGCCAGCAAGTCTTATGTTTAGGTTTAAATCTTGGATCAGTTTGGCTGCTTTTTTGTCTGGTTCCTGATAGTGAAATACTTCTATACGTTCTACGCCTACTTCACTTAGATACTGTGCAATTTTTGCAGCATCTTTTGGTCCAGCTGCTAAGCCGGGCATTTGAATGCCGTCTCTAAGTGTAGTGTCATCTATTATTGGTTCCGTGTTTAACGGTAGTTTGAAGTAGAACTGTTTTAGATCCATTTTTTGTTCTTCTCTGTCTATTTTTTATGCTTTAAAACAAGCATAATGTAATGCTTATTAACGCTTATGTGTCATTGATAAATATTACTGTATAGCTTTTGCAAGATTGTCAATGGACTTACGTTACTTAATTTTTAAATGTCTTGTCTTAATGTAACTAAAAACTTTACATTAGAACAAAAATGAACGGGTTAAACCTTAAAAAAACAGCTAAATTTTTTCAAACAACGCCTTAATCGTACCAGAAACCACTAAAACATGAACACTCGCTTCACGACCAGCCACAGACGTAAGCGAAGCTAAAGACGCCCTAACAAAATCCAAAGTCTCAAGCGAAGTCCGAATAACCGCAACCTTACGCTCAACATCCAAATTAATCAAAGCCAAACTGGTCAAACTTGCACCAAACTCGCCGTAAAGCTTACCTACGACACCCCAAATTGCATCCATAAGCTCCTTTTCAGAAGGCACGCCCTCCATTTCCAACTGTAAAGCCAAATAACGTCGTTTAACACGTTTCAACAGTCATTTCCCTCTTTAATTACACTGATTCCTGGAGCAATAAAATGGCTACCGAGTTTCTCTCGATTTCGCGCAACAATCGTTTCTGGATTAAACGACACAGCCTCTAAAGCTGAAGCCTCATCTAAACCAAACAATAAAGCCAAGCTCGCCATATCTCTTGGCATACGCATAAAGCGTTCCTCCGAAACACCGCTAGAAACAATCAAGGGAACATGAAATTCCTGCGCAATAGCTACTTCACGCCTTAAACTGGAAAGGAACCTAACCCGTGATGGGCCCTCAAAAACCAGTAAAGGTTTAATGTCAATCTCTAAAGCTGCTAGACTGTTACATGCCAATTCTGCTTCTGAACGATCAAAAAACCGTTTATGATAATCAAGACTGGGAAAATTTAGTAAATCTACACGTCGATCTTTAGCGGCTTGACGTGCAACTTCTTTATTGTCACAGATTACACAGATTACTTCAAACTTGCGTCTTATCCTTCTTAGAACCGTCATAAGCTCGTTTTCGTTTCTAGGTCTTAAATCAGCACGTAAAACAAAATCGACACCTGCACTTTTACTGATTACCTTTAATTTTCCAACTTCTTCAGGTTGCGGTTCAGAAACAAACGGCATAGAAACATAATTGTAACCAAACTTTGCAGCTCTTTGAATATAGTGGTCAAATGTTTGATGTTGTTTTGGATTCAAACGTAAATGGAGATCAGCGAAGGCTTTTTTCATGGAAGCAACCCGAACTTTCTGCAAATATCCACAATTTCTTCTGATGCTTTGTTTTTAAAGTGAATTTTTAGATGAATCGGGTCGTTTTGTGCAAACTTGAAGTTACCCAAAAAAGCTGATTGCTTATCAAACCGCAAAAACAAGTTATGTCTCTCTAAATGCAGCTTTATTTCTTTATCAAGCTCTTCTTTATCTAAAACATTTAGGTTTAAACCAATCTTTTCCAATAAAGAGGGAAGCAGCTTCTTCTCTGTTAATTCTGCAGTAAAAAGGGTGATGGGGTTTCCATGATGCCCCGATAAACTGCTTCTTTCAAACTTGGCAGTTTCAGTTAAATCGGTTGGTAATAGATTGCGTACAGCAGTTAAGACCCTTTCAGAGTCTTCAGTGGCGTGTGCAAAGACTCGTATTTCAACGTAGCCAATTGGCGGTTTAGAAGACATCGGACACCGATTTTCATTTGGACTTCTAGCTTTTAGCTTTTTGCTTGGCTTTTGCTTTCTTTTGGCTTCTTTACGGTTACTGGTTTAACTTCAGCTTTAGCGTGTGCCTTGATTGCGTCAACGTTGTCTTTATGTGTCGTTCTGCGTCGATTGTCAACTGGTAAACCCATTTCTTTAGCTTGCACGCGAGTTACGCCTGCTTCAACTAATTCTTTAGGGCTAAAGCCTCTTCCCTGCTTCATTTTTCCAGTTGTACGTTGTACTATTGGTTTAATGTGGTGCATATTATTTAGTCTCCTTTGCGTTGTGGTTTTTCACCATTGCGTTTTCTTGCGCCTCTACGGTGACTTGGTCTGAACTTTTCTGCTCCACGTCCACCACCATGGTGAAGGCTTCTTACGTTTTTGCCTGCACTTGTCATGCTTCTAAAGACACGACTTGTGTGTTGACGTTCAGTAATCCAGTTTACATCTTTATCTGATTGAATGACTGGACTGTTAGGGTCAAGTAGAATAACTTCAAACCATTTGCTTCTTCCATCTTCGCCAACCCAGTAGCTGTTTAAAACTTCCAGGTTCGGAAACTTCTTTGCTGTGCGCTCTTCTGCAATTAATCGGATGCTTTTTCCAGGTTTAAATTTCGCGACACCCATACGTTTGGGTCGTCTTCCTGATCGTGGTCTTAGTTTGCGTAGTCCACCACGTCTAACGCGTGTGCGGACGACTACGAAGCCTTGTTTTGCTTTGTAGCCTAGTTTGCGTGCTCTGTCAAGCCTTGTTGGTCGTTCAATGCGTGTTACTGTTTCTTGTCGTCTCCAGTCAATTAAGCGTTGTCGCATTAGTTCTTTAACAAAAGATTCTTCGGGTTTAGCCCATTCTTCTGCCATGTATTTATATGCCATTTTATTTTTTCACCTTAATGTTTTATTTGCTTACGGTTCAGCCTTTCGGCCACATCCCAACGGACATGGTTGTCCGCCTGCAATTTCTCATCATAGTGCCATTGAATGAAATAAACCTTTCCTGAAGATGGAGCTAATAACAAATTTCAAAATGCCATTTGGGTTAATTGATAGTATATTTAGCTTTCACGTAATGTATCGATCTTGGGATTATTATTCTATTTGAAACTCGCTTTATAACGGATTTCTGAATAAACAAGATACAAGAACTGAAAGGAAGTATTAGTATGCAAATTCAACCATTTCAAATTAGCGCATACGAGAGAATTAACTCAACGCAACTTCTAGTTGCCGCTTTAAACGAAGAAAGTGGGATTGGCCCAACTTTAACTGAATTCCAAAATGTAATGGCTTACTCTAAAGTCATAGTTGTTGATGGTAATAGTCGCGATAAAACAGTAGAGATCGCAAAGAATCTAGGCGCAGAAATTACATTCCAAGATGGTATCGGTAAAGGCAATGCGATAGCAAAAGGATTAGAACATATAGACTCAGAAACTGAGTATGTTGTTTTAACAGATGCTGATCATACATACCCGGCAGAATATGTGCCTGAAATGATAAAGATTCTTGAAAGAAATCCACATGTTGGCATGGTTTGTGGAAACCGCTTCAGTGGAGATGTAGAGCAAAAGGCAGTGCGTTCAGCATTCTACTTTGGAAACAAACTCTTAGCTTTTGCACATGGCTTGTTAAATGGTGTTTCAATGAATGATCCCTTAACAGGATTACGAGTTATGCGTGCTGATCTCATGAGAGAATGGAACGTTAAATCTCAAGGATTTGACATAGAAGTCGAACTAAATCACTTCATTGAAAGAAAAGGTTACCAAATAGTTGAAGTGCCAATAAAGTACCGACAAAGATTAGGTGAAAAGAAACTTAAAGCAAAAGATGGCATAACTATCATGAAAAGAATCCTTCAAGAAATAGCACAAACAAAATAATCACAGTAAACGCGCTAAAAATAAAAAAAAACTTGGGTTGTGAAAAACGCAGCCCCATAACTTCTACATTTGCTTTAAGTATAAATGCAAACTGAAACAACATTTCAGAATCAATATTCTTATATCGCCCAAAGCTTCTCAGCTGTTTTAAGAGTAGTCAGGTTATTACATCATTCTAAGTTTATCTGCATCAACTGAACTACGAAAAGTTCTTAAGGAATAGGGCATTCTTCTAAACGGCAAGATACTGCAGGTCAACTGCAATTCAAGGTAACGACTAATTTCCAATGTGAAGTCAGTCAGACCAGCTAAAAAGGTTAAAATAGTTGAATGACGAGGTGAAAAGGTATGGAAAACATTTACGCAGCAATGCTCCTTCACAAGGCAGGTAAAGAAATTAACGAAGATTCAGTAACTAAGGTTCTCTCAGCAGCAGGAATAACTGTTGACGCAATTCAAGTTAAAGCATTAGTAGCTTCACTCAGCGAAGTAAACATTGAGGAAGCAATCAAAGCAGCACCAACTATGATGGCAGCAGCGCCAGTCGCAGCTCCAGCAGAATCAAAGCCAGCAGCAGCCGCACCAGAGGACAAGAAGAAGAAAGCTGAAGAAGAGAAAGCCAAAGAAGAAGCAGCGCTTGAAGGATTAGGCGCCCTATTCGGGTAAATAAGCCTCTACTCTTTTTAATCTTAATTTTTCCCTTAAAATTTTATAATTTAAAATTTAAAAAAATTAAATGTTTTATTGCTGATTAGTTGTTAGGTTTTGTTTTTTCCTGCTTAGCAATAGTTTAATAGCGACTATTGGTGCCCAACCAGTAATTATCATTAAGGTTCCTGGGAATCCTTTGAGTGTTGATCCAAGAATCACTGACATTCCTGATAATATTTCTGGGAGGAACGCTTCCCAAATGCCAAATGCCACGGTCATGGCAATTATTGCTATGATTCCTGTTTTTTTACCGAATTTCTTGTATGTTTGGGCACCTAAAATTCCTGCGAAGAAGAAGTCTCCAAGTCCAAGGCCTCTTGTTGCGAATCCAAAGAAGGTTACTCCAGTATAATCAACTGGCACGGAAATAAATGGAATATTTGGCAGGTAAACTAGGACGGGCAGACCAAGACCTGTGAAGGTGTTTGCTGCAGCAACCATGGGTCCACTGAAGACTAGAATAATATCAAGAATTGTTAATAGCACGGCAAATAAGCCAACGGTTTTCCAGTTAAATAATGATCCAAGGTAGAGAATTATTAGAACAGCGAAGGTTAATCCGAAAGTATCCATTAGTATTGGATACCAAACGTTAATGCTGCCACTATAAACTAAGTTGAAGAACACAAATAGTAACAGAAACATTGCTGGTGGCTGAAATGCAATGTACCATTTTTCTTTTAGGATAGATCTTCTTTTTTCATAGATAATAACGCCAAAACAGAAAGCTGCTAAAGCGAAGAATGCGCCTGACCTGAAAACGGTTACTCCATCTGTAATTGGTCCTAGAAGGCTTATTACTCCAAAGATTAAGCTGGCTACGCCAAAAGCTAATGAAAAGAGTTGTGCTGGCACCTTCTTCAGATTAGAGAATATATATGAAAATGTGAAAAGTAACATAGAATACGCGCCTAGAAAGACTGCTAATAGTACATTCTCGAAGATTTCTCCAGGATTTAAAAATGAAGTGTAAGCTATAACTGAAATGACAATGCTCATCACTATTATGAGCAAAATGACATCTCTTGTCTGGAATTCTTTTTCTTCAACTGTTGCCTTAAGTTTTCCTTCAACACGTTTATTTAGAAAAACTGCAAGGGTAATTACCAGTAAAAGTGCAATTGGCATCGCAAGATCAAGAGATGGCATAAACTTCACAATTAACAAATGTAGCATTTATTTGTTTACCCAAAAACGGGGAAAAGACTGTAGAAAATCGTTAAGGAAAAACTTTCAACGATTTAATTGCAGATTTAAAATAGTCAAAGTTGCTAAAAGCGCTTCCTCGGTTCTAACGGTTGCAGTTCCCTGTTCAGGTATAGTATTAACCACAAAATCACTGATATCTTCAAGCCTTAAACCTTCATCTTTAACGATTTCATGGAGACCACGTGATGGAGCGCCAAAAGCAACTAAGGTTTTTTCAGCTTTTTGCCATCGCTGACCAATTTTGTCTGCAACATCCATAAAGTTGGTTCCTAAACGGGCTGTAGCAATTGTTAAGCCGAATTGTCCAGTTTTTAATAGATGCTCAAATGAGTCCTGTTCTACTATAACTCTAAAACCCCAGTAAGATGGAACATCTTCACGGTTAACCACTTGAACTTCTACGCGTTCGCCAGCCCTAACCACCTGCACAGTCAATCGGTCACCAATAGAGAACGTTCGATCTCTTAGAAGTGCAGGTCCTTCAACACCAATGTCTACTTGGAAGCCTTCCTTTATTTGAGAAATAACCAAACCTTCACGGTATTCTCCTACCTTTAAGTCTCGGTTTCTGCCACTTGTTGGATGATGCGGTGTACGTAATGGTGGCAGAATGCCTGCAAATTGTAGATCAGGTTCGATCTTGAAGAGCCTTTTTCTAAGGTATTGTGGTGTTTCTAAATAATTTAGCAGTTTAGCGATAAAGTTTAGATCTCTAGTTTGGTTTACGCGTTGGCTGTCTGGGTAAAGTATTATTTCTTGTACTTTAAATATTGCTGCGGCTCTGCCAATTAATCCGATTTTGGCGGTTTTTTCCCGTAGATGTGGTGTATCCGCGATTACGGATGCTGGAATAGCAATTGTGAGTTGATTTTTATCCAAACCTTATGCTTCCTTAAAGGTAACGTTTACGTTCAGCTTAAAAAGGTGTGATGCGATATAAAAATACGGATTGCCTTTGAGGTTTGAAAAAGTGGTTGAACGATTTTTAGATGACTTGGAAAGGATGAAATCAATCGATAAAGGTAACATGCTAAGTTTTTGTGTTAACATTGAACATCATTATCAGGAAGCTGCTAAAAATGCATCTAGGATAAAAATGGATTATCCTAAACCAAAGAACATTATTATTGCTGGTATGGGTGGCTCAGCGATTAGTGGTGACCTGTTAAAGGATTGGGCAAGAAATAAAACAAAGGTTCCAATTGAGGTTAATCGTGATTATCACTTACCTGCTTACGCTAACAAGAAGACGTTTGTATTAATTAATAGCTATTCAGGTGACACAGAAGAATCCTTAAGCGCATTTCTTGATGCTTTAAAATATAAATGCATGGTTTTCTGCATAAGCTCGGGAGGCGCACTTCTTGAAAATGCGAAAAAACTCAAGGTTCCTTATCTTCGTGTTCCAAATGGAATGGCGCCTCGAGTAGCACTTCCTTACATGTTTATCTCACTGCTTTTTTGTCTTGAAAAACTTGGGCTGGTTTCAGGTGTTTCGGGTGAGGTTGAGGAAGCTTTAAAGATTTTAGGTCAAGTCTCAAAAGATTATCTGCCTAGTAATTTAATTGAGAAGAATTTGGCCAAGAGTTTGGCTATGAATATTGAAGGTTTTGTTCCTATAGTTTATGGGTTTGGCATATATAATGGCGTGTCAAGACGGTTTAAGCAGCAGTTTAATGAGAATGGCAAAATGGTTGCGAAGTGGGATTGTTTCCCTGAACTTGACCATAATGAGATTGTTGGTTGGGAAGAATCTAAAGACATTGCAAACAGGTATTCGGTAATATTTATTCGCGATAAGGCTGAACCAGTTGAAATTCGCAGTCGAATTGAAACCACGAAACATTTGATGGAGCCTATAGGTGTTGACATGTATGAGGTTTATAGTCAAGGAAAAAGTGATCTTGCCAAGATGCTTTCAATAATTTGTATAGGTGATTTCGTTAGTGTTTACTTGGCAATTCTTCGTGGTATTGACCCAACACCTGTGGAAACCATTAATAAATTGAAAAATACCTTGCAAAAGAACGGTGTAAAAGAAGCAATATTAAAAGAATTAGGGAAAATGATGCGTTAACTGGAACGCTGTACCAAAGTGGAACATCAAAAGGCTTATTAAATTTTGTAAACGTTACCTTTTTTGATTTAAATGGCTCATCATGGTTTGGGTTTAACGGTTTTAATCGCGATTTTATCGTTAATAACGTTAACGTCAGCACAAATTTTTATGGTTCAACCAAATAACTTGCAGTTTTTGGATCAGCGTACTCAAAACAGTGTTTATGCATCTGATGATGCTTCAAATGAGAATTTCTCAATAGTTGTGCTTCCTGACATACAAGGCTACTCGCGATTTTACCCTTGGATTGCTGATAACCAAACCCAATGGATAGTGGACAATATAGAAGCACTAAACATAGTGTTTGTCTCTCAACTCGGTGATATAGTTGATCAACCAGACAATCTGACCCAGTGGGAAAATGCAAATAGCAGCTTAAGTAAGTTGGATGGGAATGTTCCTTGGGCTGTTCTGCCAGGAAATCATGACCTTTTTGACAATTGTCTTCCCACATATAACGAGTTTTTTGGTCAAGACAGGTTTAACGGCTACGGTTGGTATGGTGGCTCCTACTTGGAGGATGATAATTCGAATAGTTTTCAACTGTTCTCTGGCGGAGGCGCGGATTACTTGATCCTTCATCTTGGATATAACCCAAATGATGATGTGCTCTTTTGGGCAAGCAACGTAATAGATGCTTATCCTGAGATGAAAGTGATTGTTTCAACACACGACTATTTAGCGGGTTTTCAAAGAATTGGTCAAAGGTCAGATATTGGCGAACGCATATGGCATAGCTTGGTTAAGCCTCATGCAAACCAGGTTTTTCTAGTTCTCTGTGGACACGCGGGCATAGAAGATTTGATAACTGACAATGTAAATGGGCATATCGTTTATCAGGTGTTGGCTGATTTCCAAAATGTCACTAACATTGAGAGTGGATGGCTGAGAATTCTTCAGTTCTGCCCCAGTCAAGACAAGATTTACGTTAAAACATATTCACCTCTCTTAAACATGTACAAAACTGGTCCACAAAGCGAGTTTACCATTGATTATAAAACAGGCAACGCTTCACCTGCGAAACCTGACGGCACAACCAATGAAAACAACACAATCTACATCAGGCAAGATGGCACAGTTGACCCTTCAACGGTACCTATCCAACGCAATGGTGATGTTTACACTTTCAAGGGTGACATTTCTGGTTCAATAATTGTTGAGCGGAACAATGTTGTAATTGATGGTGCTGGGTTTACGCTTCGAGGTACCGGAGTGGAGGATTATAGGCCAAGCGAAGAACCACTTGATCAATCCAGATTTTCTGATTTCGAGTATATGTCAGCATGGTTTAACCAGCGGCCTGATCCGTATATTATACCTGACTCAAATAACACTGGAATCTACAGTACCGCACAAGGCTTAACCATACAAAATTTGGAAATCACTGATTTCTGGTGTGCTGTTGAGCTTGAATATTCATCGGATAACGTTTTGGCTCAAAATCAAATAAAGGGTAACACTCAGGGTATATGGATTCATATTTCCTCAAACAACACGATATCCAGTAATAACATAGATAACAACAAGCAAGGTATTACTTTAGCTACCTCACATGACAATATCAACGGTAATAAAATAACAAACAACAGCGATTATGGGATTAAACTACAATGGTCCTTTAACAGCATTACCAGAAATAACATAGCCAGCAATGGATATGGTGTTTGCAGTTCTGAATCGCCAAATAACTTTTTCACAACTAACAATTTCATAAACAACACGAACCAAGTCCAAATAGAAAAATCCTTTAACGATGAGAATATTGATGTCAACGCAGCTATCTTTACTAATTCTTGGAGCAACGGCAATAAAGGCAATTACTGGAGTGATTATGAAAGTAGGTATCCAAACGCGTCTAAACTGGATTCAGGTACATGGAACATACCATATGTTATAGGCGAATTAAATCAGGATAATAATCCGCTAACACAACCAATCAAGATGCAAGAAGAAGATGGAATACCATTATCAGTAAGTCTTTTAATTGTGTCAATCGCCATAGCATTAACCATAATATGCGTTACAGGTTTTGCCTATATTAAAAAGAAACAAAAAAGAAATTTTAGATTAAGCATTTGACGTGATAAATTTTGTGAATAGTTCTTCAGCAGCTTCAAGTGAAGTCATTTGTGGTGGACGCTTGAAAGCGAAGGCACAGATTGGTTCAACTGAGCCTTTTAATTTCTTGTTTAAAGCTACTTTTGCTGCACGTATGACGTCGAAGAGTACGCTGCCTGCGTTTGGTGCATCAACAGTTTGGAATTTAAGGTCTATTTTCATTGGTGCATCGCAGAAGTAGGATCCGCTTATGAAGAAGTAGCTATCTCGCTTGTTTTGTAAGAAATCCACGTAATCGGTTGAGCCTGCAACTATTTCTGTTTTGTATGGTAAGGCTGCTGCGACGGATTCGGTTTTGATGTTTCGTTTTGCGTCTCGTGTTCTATCCATTGTGTCTACGGATTCTGTTCCTCCGCCAACGTCAAGCTGATAAGTTTCAGAAATTTTAACGCCGCTATCTGATAACAGTTTTAGTAGGGTTTTATGAAGTGCCGTTGAACCTACTTGGTCAACAAGATCGTCGCCTACTAATGGGAGGTTTGCTTTCTCGAATTTTTCTGCCCATGTTGAGTTGCTGGCGATAAAGTTTGGTGTAGCGTTTATGAAAGCGCACCCTGCCGTTAAGGCTTGCTGAGCGTAGAACTCGGTGGCTTTTGCTGCTCCACTTGGAAGCAGATTAATCACCATTTCTGCGCCGCTTTCCTTGAGGACTTTGACTACATCAACGTCTGTTGCTTTGCTGACTTGTATAAGTTCTTTTGTGGATTCTCCAATGCCGTCAAGAAGTGGGCCTTTTGTTACGTTTACGTCTAGTTTTGGTACTTGGGTTACTTTGGGGGTGTTGTTTGGTTTCTCATAGATTGCCTCTGAGAGGTCTTTGCCAACTTTCCGTTCATCTACATCAAAAGCTGCGACAACTGCTATGTCGCTTGGGGCGAGACCGCCTAAAGTTGGGTTTCGTATTCCAACAAATTCTTCTGGCTTCTTGGCTTTTCCATAATACTGTAGTCCCTGGATGAGTGCTGAAGCGCAGTTTCCAACACCGATTAATGCAACTTTAACTTTTGGCACTTTAATGGCACCTGCTTGGCTTTCATATTTCACGTTAGCCTATTAAAAGATGCTGATTAAACTGTTTCTGTTATAAAGCAGTCATAATTTGTTTGTTGGTACTCTTTTATTCTCTTAGTTGT
>CAZXGX010000054.1:0-14485 GCA_964640475.1 uncultured Candidatus Bathyarchaeia archaeon | reverse complement strand
CCCCACAACTAAGAAAATAAAAAGATCAACACACAAAAGCAAGAATTCAGCTAAAATGGAGAATATCACTTAAAACCATAAAAAACAGACTTCTGCTGAACCTCTATAAAGGTAATTCAAAAGTAATTGTTGTACCTTTTTTGTATGAGCTCTCAGCCGTTATTTTTCCACCATGCGCTTCAACGGTTCGTCTGCTGATAGCTAAACCAAAACCCATTCCTTTTGCCTTTGTTGTGAAAAGAGGAGACCAAATTCTCTCTAAAGTTTCCTGTGTCATACCGTTGCCCGTATCTATAAAGCTGAAAAATATGCTGTTTCCTACTTTTGTACTTTTGATACTTAATTCTCCTCCATTAGGCATGGCGTCAAAAGCATTTTTGATAATTCTTATGAAGCTTCTACGCATTTTGTCGACATCTATTTCCAATTTAGGTGTTTCTTGGATTTCAACTTTAAGACTAATATTTGATGGAGCGGTTATCAATTTTAAAGTGCTGTTTATCAACTTTTCAGGAGTTGTCGTCTCTAACTCAAGATTAATATCACTTGAATATTCAATTAAATCGTTTACTATTTTATTTGAATACTCAATGCTCTTGTCTATCGTCTCAAACATTGCTTTATCTTTACTGTCCAGAGTTGCATAGTATTTATTTTTTAGGTAGTATGTTGCTCCGCGTATTCCAGTTAAAGGATTCCGTAAATCATGCCCAATTATACCAGCTAACTCTCCAATCGACGCAAATCTTTCAGCTTTGAGAAGTTTCTGCTCCATCGCTTTCCTTTCAGTTATATCATGTAAAATGAAGGCAACTCCGATGTCTTGACCACTGTTATTACTGACAATAGAACAAGAAAGGGTAACAGATTTTTTTTCGCCTAATTTATGATAAAAGGTTATCTCATAATTTTTAAGCTCTCTTATTTTTCTTAATTCAGAAATGATTACAGGAGTCTCAGATGCTTTGTTAAGGACCATTGCCTTCTGTAAAAATTCACCAATAGATTTTCCAACCACTTCTTCTTCTGTATAACCAGACAATTCAAGTAATGATTGATTGACCTTGATTATCCTGCTGTCTATATCCACTAGGACAATTGAGTCAGGAATTGTAGAAAAAATGTTTTGCGCAGCAATCTCAGGATTCAAACTAAACAATTCATACTTGAATATAGCATAAGCAACAAAAATAGCAGTTAAACTACTAGAGACACTCCCTAAGCCTGGAAAATTAATGTTGGCTATTGGAAATAGCGAATCCGTGAAAATAGACATAGCAATGGGGATTGTAAAACCGATTGCCATGAATTTCGTTTGCTGCCTTTTAGTTTTTTCTTTTATTTTATAATAATAATTTACAAATAGAAACAAGATTGCCAATGAAATGGCTGCAGACCAAATACCATTTAGATGAGAAGCTATTGAACCTACAGGATATACGGGAGTGTAACCCCAAAACGTTAGTATAGGCGTTACCGAAATCCAATTGGTTGTTAAATCAATAATGGAAAATGCAATTGCAGGAAAATAAACTAAAACGTATACAAATTTGTTTTTCAATAAACTACTTTCAGTGAATGCAAGAGTAAAATGAAGCGTAAAAGCCAATAAAAGAGGCCATAAGAAGAAAATTTTATTCCACAGAGTAGCAACTTCAACTGTTGCAGCTTGTCTAATCATGAATTCACAAAAAGCCCAATAAGCGTTAGTTCCCATTGTTAACATGAAAAGTTTGTTTACAGTAGTTTTCCGATTTAGGAAAAAAACACTTGCAGCTAGAAAAATGCATATCGCACTTGCACACAAGGAAAGCAAAGCGTAAATGTTCATTATGTTTCTTCCATTAGTGGGAACGTCAACTGTCACTGTTAGCTATTATCAAGTCAAAACTTTTGGGATAAAATTTTGTGCGAAATTTTAGGAACAACAAGTTTTGATAATTCAAAGCTTTAAACATTACAAAATAGATCTCTATCCAAACATAATTTTCCTTAATATGTAATAATCAACTAACTTTACATTCACTATTATTAAAAAACGCATATCTATTTATTAGCGCAATCAATCAGCATGCTTTTATTTGTGTCGTAAGAAGTATGCTTAGCGAAAAGAATAATCACAGACCTCAAGGTTGCATGCTGTATGGTTGAACTTCGATCACAGGAACAACAACTCCTCTCAACACTAGAAAAAAATGGCGGAAAAGCCTCAGTAGAACAATTAATCAAAGCCTGCAATTTTCCAGATGCAGCAGTCATGCGTTCAGCTTTAACACTTCAAGAAAAAAGTCTCTTAACTATACATGCAACTACACAAAACATAATCAAATTAACACCTGAAGGTAAAACCTACGCCAAAAACGGACTACCTGAACGTAAATTAATTCTGAGTGTTGCAGAATTAGGTGGCAATTCAAATCTGAATGCAGCAGCAGAAAAGTCTGGTTTACAACAACAATTCGTTCAGATAGCTCTTGGTTGGGCAATAAGAAAAAAATGGGCTATCTACTCCTCTGAAAACAATACTATTTACATCTCAGAAAAACTCTTACATGAGATGATTATTCCTGAAGGCTGCGACGAAACACTACTTAAATACCTAGACAACAAAGAACAAGCAGCCCTTGACGAGTTAAGCGATGTTCTAAAGAACGCAGCTGAACAACTCAAGAAACGTAAACTGGCATTAATCGAACCAAAAACTACACGCGTCCTAGAAATCACCTCTAAAGGAAAAGAAGCCTTTTCTGAAGCTAAAATTGCCGTACAAGAAGTAACCCAACTCACACCAGAACTTATAATCACAGGCAAATGGCACACAACCAAACTTCAAAAATACAATATCGAAGCATCAGTAGCAAAAACTTGGCCTGGAAAAAAACACCCATACCTAAGCTTTTTAGACGAAGTGCGAGCTAAACTGATAACTTTAGGCTTTCAAGAAATGACTGGAACCAGCGTGGAAACCAGCTTCTTCAACTTTGACGCACTTAACGTTCCCCAGGATCATCCTGCACGGGAACCAAGTGACATTTACTACGTTAAAGATCCCGAATATGGTGATGTAAGCCAACATGCATCAGCCTTAAAGCATATTCAAGAGACCCATGAGAACGGTTGGAAAACCGGCTCTACAGGGTGGGGATACAAGTATTCATTTTTAGCAGCGCAACGTTTGATCTTACGTGGACATGGAACATGCCTAAGCGCACGCGCTTTAGAAAGCAAGAATCTGGAGGTTCCAAGTAAATACTTCTCAATAGCCAGAGTCTACAGACCTGAAGTTTTAGACAGAACTCATCTTTCAGAATTTAATCAAGTTGAAGGCATAATTGTAGATCCAAATCTAACATTAAAAGACCTCTTAGGCGTTTTAGGCAAATTCGCTATTGAAATTGCAGGCGCCGACAAAGTGCGCTTTAAACCTGACTATTTTCCATTTACGGAGCCAAGTGTGGAACTTAGCGCGTACAAAGAAGGTTATGGCTGGATTGAATTTGGCGGCTCAGGAATTTTCCGACCTGAAGTCACATTGCCCTTGGATATTAAAGTGCCCGTTATTGCTTGGGGACTAGGCGTTGACCGATTGTTCATGATGCGCAGTGGAATTGATGATATTAGGATGATTTTTAATCAAGACCTTGACTGGTTGAGAAAGAAGCAGGTGACATAAGATGCCGACAATCGATGTTGAATACAATGAGCTTGAACGTTTATTAGATTTGATACTTGACTGTGACATGGAGAAACTAGATGAGATTTTAGCTTTTGTTAAAGCAGAAGTTAAAGGTTACAGTAAAGAAGATGGCACAGTAAGCATCGAAATGAAAGATACAAACAGGCCTGATCTTTGGAGTGTTGAAGGTTTAAGCCGCGCATTAAAGGGGTATCTTAATCAGCAAAAAGGCTTAAGACAATACTGTATAGACAAATCAGACGTTGAAGTTTTTGTTAGCCGTGAACTCTACAACATTCGACCATACATCTGTTGCGCTTTAATCAAGGACATACATCTTTCAGACCCAATTATCAAGGGACTGATGCATCTTCAGGATAAACTTGATCAAACTTACGGGAGAAGTCGCCAAAAGACATCAATTGGCATCTATAATCTGGACTTAATCAAGCCGCCAATTGAGTACACTGCAGTTAAACCAGATGAAGTCAAATTTGTTCCTTTAGGATTTAATGAACAAATGAGCCTTGATGAAATATTAGAGCGCCATCCAAAAGGCATTGAATATGGTTGTATTGTAAAGAAAAATCCACTTTACCCTATGTTATTTGATGCTGATGGTAAAGTGCTATCTTTCCCACCAATAATTAACTCTAACGATTTAGGCAAAGTAACCGAAGAATCACGCAACTTGCTAGTAGAAGTTACAGGAACAATAGAACGAACCGTGCTAAACACGCTTAACCTAGTTACATCAATGCTAATTGATCGCGGAGGAAAAGCATACACAACAATTATTCATTATCCCGAGAACTCTGAATACACAAAGACAAAAGTGGTAACACCTGACTTCAAGAGCAGATGTGTGCCATTAGATGTTGAGTACACCAATAAACTCTTAGGTCTTAAGCTTTCGGCTAAACGGATTGCTGAATTACTTCAAATAGCAGGATTAGGAATTGAAGAAATAACTGAAAAGGGTATTTCAGTTTTGGTTCCGTTCTACCGTATTGATGTTATGCATCAAGTTGACTTGATTGAGGATGTCGCTATAGCTTATGGATATAATAATATTGAACCTAACTGGCGTGAGTTACCTACAATTGGACGTGCCAAACCAGACCAGCATTTAATCAATCTTGCACGTGACTTAATGGTTGGTTTAGGCTACCAAGAAATTCTTAACTACACATTAACAAACCAAGAAAACATCTTTGATAAAATGAATTCTGAAAGAAAAAAAATCCTGGAGATTTCTAACCCTAAAGTTTTAACAATGACATGCCTACGCAACGCCCTCTTACCAGGATTAATCGAGTTTCTAAGCATTAACCAATCTGTAGAGTTTCCCCAAAAAATCTTCGAACTCGGCTTAGTAACCCAAATTGACGATTCAAAAGAAACGAAGGTACGCGAAGAACAATGGCTATCTGCAGTAACAACGCATGCAACATCTGGTTTTAGCGAAATTAAATCTGCGCTTGATTCATTCTTTGGCAATTTTGGAGTTGAATGGCAAATAAAAGAAACAGTTCACCCAAGTTTCATTGAAGGCAGAGTAGGTAAAGTGATTGTTGCAGGAGATGAAATTGGTGTTGTAGGTGAAGTTTCTCCACAGGTGCTTGAAGCCTGGAAGCTTGAGAATCCTGCTGGTGCTTTTGAAATTAATCTGCAAAAAATAATTGATAAAAAATTGAAGCCTTAATTGGCTCTTCTTTTTTTAAAACAGTTATTAAACCTCAAGAATTCGTTCATGACGTTTCTGTCTAGACACGTTGTAGATAGCAGCATAGAACTTCAAGTTTCAGTAACCGTTTGATCTCGAAAAAACCTCTTTCGCAGACCCTGAAAAGTGTTCCCAGTGACTGCTTAACTTTCATTGGTTACTTTACAATATCGTAGCTGTTGATAACTGCAGTTCCACTGTCGGGTGGTAAAAGTGTACAGAGGATTTTTTACAAAGGTTATTCTTCCGGCTCCGTTTGGACCTAAGAGTCAGAAAAGTTTCCCTTTGCTTATTTCAAGGTTGAGATTATTTATCGGTTTTACTATAACGCTTGTCTTTCTGTTAAATGACCAAACATTGTTTTCTTGATTTAAACGTTTAGACTTGAATGTCCTAGTTAGATTCGGGGTTTCTATAGCGTTTGAAGTCTGCAATAATGTTTTTCCTCTCAACCTTTTTTAATTTTCATGTAAACACTTGCATCCAGTTTATAGTCTTGTTTTTTATTTAACAGCATTTTTACTTAAATAATATTGAAATAGGCAACAACGAAGTGTTTTTGTATGCTACCAAAAGTCATAATTTATAATTCAGTTAGCCTTGACGGCGCAATTAAAGATTTCAACATTAATATTCAACTTCACTACATGATTGCAGGCAAATTCGCTGCTGACACATTTCTTGTCGGTTCAACAACAGCTAAAACTGGAATAGAAATATTTATGAAAAATGTTCCCCCTGAAGAGCCAAGCGATTATTACAAACCAAAAATCGCCCCTAATGATAATAGACCAATCTGGGTTATTGCAGATAGCAAGGGTATTTTGCAGGGTTTAATGCATGTTAACCGCAGATCAGAATACACTAAAAACGTTATCGTTCTGATATCCAGCAGTACACCTAAAGCTTACGTGGATTATTTACGAGAACGGAATTATGATTTTATTATTGCAGGCAAAAAACATGTTGATTTAAAGTTAGCTCTTGAAGAGTTAAATAAGCTATACGATGCCAAAACGGTGTTGACAGATTCTGGTGGCGTTTTAGCCAGTGTTCTTTTGGAGCAAAATCTTGTTGATGAGGTTCAGCTGCTTGTTGCGCCAGAAATAGTTGGAAAGAAAAGTGTGAACCTTTTTCGAAGCCTCAATAAAGCAGTAAAGGTTGAGTTGAAGAATGCTGAAATTGTGGAAAAGAGTTACGTGTTGCTTTCATATAAGGTTGTTAAAGATTAATTGTAGTTTTTTGTATAGTGGTTCTTTTTTTATCTCTTAGTTGTTGGCGAACAGTCCCTTGTACACAACAACTTCCAATGGGTTGCGTTTTAGATAGTTTTTTGGTTTTAGCTGATGATAGTGTTTGCTTTTTGGTTGTGGGCTTACCACACGTCTCTTTGCTTACGGAAAGTGTTATTGAAAAAGGGTATGTTGAAACTTTTCTAGTCAATTAGTTGTTTGGAACGCTTTTGGTGCCACAACAACTTCTTACAGATTGCCTTAAAAGATTGCTTCTTTTTCTGCCTGCAAAAAAAGTGTTAACTGGCTGTAAGTTTATCATAAGCATATCAAGTTCAGCTAAGAATACTGTATTTAGTTGCCCCTTTTTCTATGCATCAAGAAATTAATGGGCTTGTTCATCAAGCGTTTTATTTACAAGGGCATCCGCTTTTTGAATGAAGCCATTAGTTCTAGAAACATTGAAAAAGTTAACTACTTTAAAGCGCACCCTAAGTGCATGAGCTTTTAGATACAGTTTTCTTAACTCAGGATTTTTAACGCTGTACTCGCCTTTCATTTGCCTAGCAACCAATTCGCTGTCAAGATAACAAATAACTTCTTCAGCTTCAACACTTTGCGCATATTCTAAAGCTGCAATTAACGCCTCATATTCTGCTTGATTATTAGTACGCAACCCAACATATCTGGAATTTGCTGTTAAAACCATGCCTTTTTCGTCCAACGCTAAAAACGCTGATGCTGCGGGTCCAGGATTACCTCTTGCTCCACCATCAGAATACAATTTCAATCGTTTATTCATCTACAGTGTCACCCTGTTTTATGTTGCATTGACGATATACGTTGGGTTTGGTTATCAAATGTTTTCCCGGTTTGTTACTGTATTTGCATTGTTAAATTTATTTATAAAACAAAAAAGCGATTATAGATATTGCAGTGGTGTTAAGTTGGGTTTTGCCAAGCATTTTTTAGTTGCAGCACAAAGCTTGCTTCATCATCGGCTAAACGAAGCTTGACTTGGCGCCAGGTGTTTGTGCAGTCCTTGTAGTCTACGCCGACTAATTCATGGATTACTTTGTCTATTTGTTTACGGTTTTCAGCTGTTACTGTGATCCCTGCTTTTTTAAGTAGGTCTTCAAGGTGACGGAAATAACAAGTCAAAACAATTCACCACTATTATTATAGGGAGCTTGTCTTAAGTAAATTTTGCTATCAAAGATTAGTAAGGCTATCCAATAGTATTAAATAGTAAATACAAACGTATTATCGGTCGCCTTAAGTTCAACCAACAAAATGGAGATGTAAAAAGAAAGTGCTTGTAACAAATAAGGATTTAATGGTTCCCGCAAAAAAGAACGGTTATGCCATAGGTGCATTTAACGTTCAAAACCTTGAAAGCGTTAAAGCAATAGCTGAAGCAGCAGTTGAAGAAAAATCTCCAGCGATACTTCAGATTACACCTAGCGTAATAAAATACGCTGGCATGAAATACATAACTAGCCTTGTTAAAACAGCTGGACAAGAATCAACAGTGCCTTTAACGATGCATCTTGACCACGGTGAAGATTACGAAACAGCAATAAAATGTGTAGACGCAGGGTTTACGTCAGTCATGATTGATGGCTCATTTTTAAAGTTTGAAGAAAACATTGCAGTAACCAAAAAAGTAGTCGACTATGCACACAAGAAAGGAGTTTCAGTGGAAGCTGAACTTGGAAAGCTTGCAGGCGTAGAAGAACGTAGCGTAGAAGAAAAAGAAGCCATCCTAACCGACCCCCAGACCGCTGTTGAATTTGTTGAAAGAACAGGTATTGACACATTAGCTGTAGCCATTGGTACATCGCATGGCGCGTACAAATTTAAGAGTGCAGCAAAACTTGACCTTGAACGCCTAAAAATAATCAACCAAAAAGTCAGCATACCCCTTGTACTTCACGGAGCCAGCAGTGTTCCAACTTGGATATTGGAAAAAGCAACAAAGTATGGTGCCACCCTTGGAGGAGCTAAAGGAGTAGCTGAAGAACAACTGCAAGAAGCAATCAAACTGGGTGTTGCCAAAATCAACATTGACACAGACTTGCGTTTAGCATTCACTGCAACAGTCCGCGAAGTTTTAACTAACTCTACAAAAGAGTTTGATCCAAGAAAGATTCTTGGCCCCGCAAAGGACGCCATGAAAGAAGTAGCTAAGGGTAAAATGCGACTGTTCGGCAGTTCAGGAAAAGCATAACCCAAACTTTTCATTTTTTTAAAAAAAAGGAAAAAAACTTATTTTTTTAGCATTGCCATAAGTTTAGGCATTAACAAGTAACCATGCTCCAGTAAGCCTATGCTTCCTGTAGCACAGTTCTTTTCAGAGAACTTAACAATTTTTTCTTTGCCTAAAGCTTTCCCTGAAACTAAAATTGGCACAGGTGTATCACTATGCACCTTAAGTGAACAAGGTGTCGCATGATCAGTTGTAATGCAAATCAAATTGTCTTTCAGTGAAATCTGCTTTAGCAGTGGCCCAAAAAAGTATTTGTCAACAGCTGAAATGATTTTTGTTTTTAATTCACAATTACCATCGTGTCCAGGTTCATCTGGACCTTTAAGATGAATGTAGAAACAATCATACTTGGGTAAAATATCTAGTAACGCTTTAACTCTTAAATCGTAATCATGCTGCAAATCACCCGAAGGTGGAGGTAATAGTGTTGAATCCATTCCGGCTAATGTTGCTATGCCCCGTTCAACTTGCATATCAGCTAAAGCTGCAAATTTAACGTCATAATGTTTACTGACATTGAAGAGTTTTGGCAAGCTATCTGAAGCATCTCTTGTTAACATCACGTTTGCTTTAAGTTTGCCTTCGTCTGCCCGTTTTTTATTTATTGGGTGATTATTCCAGAGATCGTGAGTTTTATTGATTAGTTCGTTAACCAGTCCAGCTGAAACTTTAGCTGCTTCAGTGTTTTCAAGTGGCTCAACAGTCTTGAGAACCATTTCTACTTTTTCTTGCGCGACACCTAAACCATTTATTATGGCATATGCGGGGTCGCTGTTTGAGATTTTGCTTGAAAGAGGTTTAGCTTTACTTCTAATTACAGCAACTGCACGATGCCCCAAGGTGCTTTTGAATTCGAATGTTGCAGGGTAAGATTCCAGCTTAACTTGCTCCATTGCAGCTTTGCTTAATTCGTTAGCTTCCTTGGTGGTTAAGCTTCTTGCAACTCTGCGGTCAAGCAGGTTTTTGCCTTCACCTAAAGTGGCAAAATTGCATCTTAGAGCTAAGTCTCCGTCTTTCATGTTTAAGCCGGCGCCGACTGCCTCTATTACTCCGCGTCCAGTGCTGTATTTGAATGGGTCATAGCCTAAAAGAGAAATAACTGCAACATCGCTTTCAGGAGCTACTCCTTTACGGACTGTATACATTAATCCTGTTTGTCCGCTGCTTGCTAATGCGTTCATGTTGGGGGTTTCTGCTATTTCAAGAGGGGTTTTGTTGCCTAATGATTTAGTGGGTATATCGCCCATGCCGTCTATTGCAACGTAAATTAGCTTGATTCTTCATTGCCTCCTTCAAGATGAGTGGTTACTTGTTTTGTTATCCTTTATTACTTTTTATGCTCTCAGGCTGCTTTTTGATGCCAAGAAGTGTCCTAATCGCGATTTTATGTATCCTCATACTTGCTCATTTCGTTAAAGAGGATAATACTATTGGAAGGTAGATACTGAATCTGCTATTTGTGGTAAATAGGTTACTGTGAAGCTTGAGCCGCCATTATTTAGTTTTGAAACAGCGACTAAATCGGAATCAGTATTTGTATCAAGCATTACTGCAGGTGTGTAGGTAAAGTTGCCAATGAATCCTGTTACGCCGTTTATGGTTGTTTGGCAGTCAGTTAGGGTTGTTTGACCGAAGTCGGCTAATGTACTGATTTCTCCACTGACCAGTGGGCGTTCAACAATCCATTCTGCACTTTTTCTTGGGGAAACATATTGTACTGTTTTTTGGAAAGACTTGCCCTCGGTTTCATCAGTTACTGTAATTAACCAAGTACTTGTAGCATCATCCTGTAACGTTATGGATGTAGTTATTCGATCGCCTGGCTGAATCTGCAGTGTCTTGATTGTTATAATAGTCTGGGGCAGTAATTCGTACCATGCAAAATATTCTATTTCACCGTTTTCACATTGATGCTCGGTTCCAGCTTGGATTAATTTTGATTCACCATAACCATCTATGCCCACCCATGCCGAAGAATACGTATTGTTCTCTGTATAGGTAATACTGGGTACAATCCAACTGGCACTTACGCTTTGGACACCTAATGAACGATTTTGTATATCTAAATCAACAATGTAGCCTGACCAATGTGAAACGCGAACAGGTGCCAGTTCATTTGCTAAAGTAGATTCGTCGAACTTTGCTAACAAAAGATTTAACGACATGAAGGTTACTATGACACCTAGAAGCATAATTATTAAGAGTCCAGTGTAAATTATGTTGTTTGTATTATTGTGCTTTTTTTCTTGAAGAAAAGCAATCCACCTTTTACAAAAAATACAGGCAAGGGCATAAAAAACTTATCCCTAAATCAGTAGAGCACAAATACAATAAAGCAACTTGCAGATTTGCAATAAAAATCTGAAAAAGCATTTCTTTAAGCTAAAATGCCGAAATTGATGAGATTTAAGCTTTTTTGAATAAAGAGATGTTGGATATCATATTGAAGGGATATAAGTTATGTTGACAGCATCTCAGCTAAATGCAGCAATCCCAAATCAATCGGTTTCTTATTTGCTGCCGAATCTTTAAGTTCGAAACTGACAATTTCTCCATTTTGTAGTCCAACAGCTTTGTTTCCTTGACCGTCACAAATTAGATTAACTGCTTTTTCAGCAAATCTGCTTGCTAGAAAGCGGCTTCTTGCAGTTGGGCTGCCTCCACGTTGCGCATAGCCCAAAATTGAAAGGCGTACTTCAGAATTGGTTTTTGCCTGCATTTCCTTTGCTAATTTGCTGTTTTCTCCAAATCCTTCAGCTGCAACTATAATGCCGGCGCGTTTGCCTTTTTTTGAGTTTTCCTCCATTATCTTTACAATTTGAT
This sequence comes from uncultured Candidatus Bathyarchaeia archaeon, assembly GCA_964640475.1. Lineage (GTDB taxonomy): Archaea > Thermoproteota > Bathyarchaeia > Bathyarchaeales > Bathycorpusculaceae > Bathycorpusculum. Next base: position 2,759 of record CAZXGX010000054.1, on the reverse strand, counting down.
CAAGCTGTAGAGGTTTTTCTGGGATAAGAATTACTTCAGCGCCCACACATATACCAACTTGCAAGGCTAAAAAGCCACGCTTGCGACCCATTACTTCAACAATGAATATTCGTTCATGAGATATTGCTGTGTCACGAATCTTGTCAATTGCGTTTACTGCGGTATTAACTGCTGTGTCAAAACCTATCGTTTCATCAGTTCCATAGACATCATTATCAATGGTTGCTGGAATGCCAATCATTAAGGCATCAGTTTTTTTGCTTAGATCCAATGCGCCTCTGAAAGAACCGTCACCGCCAATAACTATCAGTCCATCAACTTGGTTAGCATTTAAAACTTCAGCTGCTCTGTCAACTCCGCCTGGAGCTTCAAAGCCAGGGCACCTTAATGTATGGAGAATCGTTCCTCCTTGCTGGATAATTCCGCCTACACTTCTAGGAGTTAAACGTTTAAACTGATTAGTTAGTAAGCCATCCCAACCACGCTCAAATCCAAGTACACAAACATCTTTAGACTGCGCGATTCTAGTTATCGCACGGATGGCAGCGTTCATTCCCGGAGCATCTCCACCTGAAGTAACGATTCCAATAGTTCCAGTCAATTTAATACAACCTAGTTCTTTAAGACGCGTTAGTGGTTATGAAAATAAAAACCTATCTAAACAAGAAAAGGGATAATTGTAAAATCAGGTCAGCGCATCCAAAACACATAAATCCTTTTTCATTGTCTTTATGGGAACTGTATCGGGAGGTAGCTCAGCCTGGCAGAGCTCTCGAGCTAGCTAACATGCTTAGCTGGTGGAGAAGCTGTAGAGGTCTACCCATGGTGGGCTTCATTCTAGCCTGTCTAGGCCACAGAAACCGAGCCGTCGCAGGTTCAAATCCTGCTCTCCCGACCAGTCAATTCATCTTTTATGCTATTCCATTAGCGTTTTCTAATCAGCATCTTTGTTTCACGAAAATTCCTACACTGAACTCAACATTGAGCGTTATGATTTACGTATGGACGGTAACGTTGGTTTCTCGCACCCATGAGCACCGATAACGACATCTGTTAGAGTACCGTGTTTGCAGTTTATGCGACGGCTGACATGGGAGTTCAAACCTTTCCTGATAGTGATCCCCGAGGATAAATGACATAAATATTGGAAGTTGGGCTGTTTGACCCTGTTTATTTGCGAATGGCTTATTAGGTGTTTCTGTGGTAATGGTATATGGTGATTCCATTGGAAGTTGCAATTGACAAACAGGGACGTATAGTCATACCAAAGGAAATCAGGGAGAAATACGGTCTTTCCGAAGACGGAAAATTAGAGTTGGTTGCACGAGAAGACAGCATAGAGTTGATTCCTCTGGCGGAAGAGGAAGACTTGGCAATTCGTTCGCTAAGAGAGCCCTGTAAAACTGGCAATATAGAAGCACATGACAAGCTTTTCCTGCGCGAGAAGGCTTGGAAACGATGAGAATAATCGACGCCGATATTCTTTCTTATGCACTTTTTCAGAAGCATGATGCACAGCCATACTGTTGGCCATTGCTACAAAATGCAGTTCACGGAAAAACCAGCGTAGCAATCGCCACTGCAAACCTGTTGGAAGTATATCATGCGTTAGTAGAAGATTACGGTGTGGACAGGGAAGACGCAGCATATAAGCTTGATGCGCTGACTAGAAGCACAAAAATAAGGTTTTTACCCCTAACAATTGACATAACCCGAAAAGCCCTCGAAATTTCTAAACTACACAAGGTCCGCTCTTTTGATGCAAATCTAATAGCGACAGCAGAAACAAATCAGATATCTGTAATCGTAAGCAACGACGCCCACATTGCAAGATTATGCAAGGAACGATGCCTTATTATCGAAAACCCAATACCTAAAGAAGTCTCAAAGAAAATGAAGCTCTAACTAATGGTGCACTGAATGAAATTTAATTAGGAAAAAGAACTAAAAAGTCTCCTTTCAATTAAAAAAATTTGGTTTTAAGTTCCCCCAGTTGACGATACAGCTTGGACTATGGTTTCAGTGAAGTATGAACCTTGGGTTGTCATAATTACTAGAGTGCTAGGTCGACCAACGTCGTTTATGGTAATTGTACTGTTGCTTAAGGTTACTGTTAATGAAGCAGAGTTACTTTTTGCTAGACCACCTGATATGTCAGGAGTGCTTGTATAGTTGCTGTACTTGTCACCTTTGATTGTTATTTGCGAAATTTTGATTGATGTAGAGCCTGTGTTCATGATGCTGACTGTGCAATTTTCTGTGTTTAGGTTAACATCTGTAATCTGTAGGCTTTCTTTTTGAACTTGGTTGGAGGTAACGTTGACGGCAAATAGCACGACAGTTGATGATAATACGACTGCGGCTACTAGAATAATCAAGTTACCTACTGGAGCCCCCAAAGCACGTGTGCTTTTTAGGATTCTTTGTAAAGTGAAACGAGAATGCTTCATCATGTCTCTCCTCCTTGGATTTCAAGTTCAATCGGAGAAACATTAGCAACTGCTTTTAATCGTGTGCAGTCTGCTTTGCTGATTCTCAGATAAGTCAGGGATTTACATTGATAGATTACTTGTGAACCGTTTCTTCCATTAACATATTTTAGAAGGTTTAGGTATTGTTTTTCTGTTCCTTTTAGAACTAAACCTATGTATAGGTACGGTTCAGCGGAATCTGATTTAGGTTCTTTTCTTCTGCTCATCGATCTATTCCTTCGGTCAATTCTTCGCTTACGCGAAGCACATGTATTATATCGTAAGTCT
>CAZXGX010000053.1:0-14603 GCA_964640475.1 uncultured Candidatus Bathyarchaeia archaeon | reverse complement strand
TGGTGCCGAGGGCAGGGTTTGAACATGCGACGACTCGGTCTTCAGCCGAGCGCTCTCCCAGGCTGAGCTACCTCGGCACTTATCTGGATAGCCTCGGACATTTTAGGGAGAACTATAAGGTTTGTAGCAATCTTCTTTATTTACGTTTTCATATGAACATTACATTATCTTTTTAGCAATTATCCTTAAAACCAATATTATACAAAAGCCTTGACCTCTTCTACGCTTTGAACTGCTTTTAGTTAATGAGTAACATTCAAAACTAAAACCATTTTCGATTATGTTACTGTTATGGTACAGTCACACATCTTTATGAGCTGTCCATAGGTAAAACGTTATCTTAACAAGGTGAAAAAGAATGGAAGATATAGTTAATATTGCCATTGAAGCAGGAGGCTTCAAAACATTCGTCGCAGCAGTTAAAGCGACAGGATTAGTTGAAACATTAAAAGGTAAAGGTCAATTTACCATTTTCGCGCCAGACGATAATGCGTTTGCACTTCTCCCAGAGGGTACTGTCGGTGAGCTATTACAAAATATTCCAAAACTCAAAGCGATTCTAATGTACCACTTTATTTCTGGAAAATATACCATAGACGAAATAAGCCAAATGAAAACCGCAAAAACAATTCAAGGTCAAGAAGTAAAGATTCACGGCACAGGTTGGTGGCATCTTCACATGAACCCCATAATCAATGAAGACGCTCACATTAAAAGCACAGACATTGTTACAGAAAGCGGAATAATACACGTTTTAGATAGAGTGCTAATGCCAAATATGGCGTTAACATGCCCTCATTGCGGAATGGGTTTCATGAACATGGATGCAATGAATGCTCATGCAAAGATGGGTCATCTTACAGAGCAAGTTCCAGATATGACACCGGTTGTTGAGGCTAAGCCTGAACCTTTGCCACCTATTGAAGTGATAACCGAACAAGTGCCTATAATAGCGAAAGTTACAGGTGTTTTTGAAGTTTTTTGTGATGCTGGTTGTAAGTATCGTTTTCATTTAAAAGCTGGTAACGGACAAATAATTGCTGTGAGCCAATCCTACGGAACAAAAGACTCTGCTCTAAAGGGTATTGCTTCAATAAAGAAGAATGCTCCAATAGCTAAGATTACTGATTTCATAAAGAATCCGATGCCTGAATCAACAGGCGCTACAAGCATTATTCAAGATCCCGTCTTTGAGATTCAGTGTGATGCTAGTGATAAAGTTCGTTTTCATCTAAAAGCTGGCAACGGAGAGATAATTGCTGCAAGCCAATCCTACCTTTCAAAACAATCTGCTGAAAATGGAATCACATCAATAAAGAATAATGCTCCAATGGCCAAAATTATTGACCAAACCACGGTAATGACTTAAAACCCATCCTTTATTTTTTTAAGTAGATATTTGAGGTTTTCATGCTCAAAAGATTAGTATCCCATCTCTTGACAAGTAGGCGAATAGCTAGTTTTAGATGTTTAGTATTCTTTTAGACACCAAATAACGCAAAATGATTCATCAAAAAGTAACCAGCCATTGCGCTTCCAAAGAAACACAAGAACATTAAAAGTCCATCATGTTTATGCTCATCAAAGCCATTAGTTTCATTATGTTTACGCATTACAATGTTCACCTTTAACGGTTTATTTAAGTGCAAGATAAGGAAAGGTTTTATGAAGGGAAACTATAGATTCAGAATCCAAAAACACTGGGCCGTTAGTCTAGCTGGCTAGGACGTCGCCCTCACGCGGCGAAGATCACCGGTTCAAATCCGGTACGGCCCACCAGAAATTTTCTCTACATTTAACTATAAATACCAAAAGTAGCAAGCTAACTTTTCCTGAAAAATAAAAAAAAGAAGATGATTTTTTATGGTCTTTTTCTAAGTATAAGTAAAGTGGCTATGGCTACTGCAATTATGATTGCAATTGCAGATCCGATTGTATACATTTCATAAGGCGGCATTGTTACTGGGGTCGCTGTTGGTGCTTGTGTCTCAACCGCTGCTGATCCGACGACTATTCCTGTTGATGCAGATGAACTGCCATAAGAATCGTCTCCTGCAAAAGTTGCTATAATTTGATATGTGCCTTCTAATGTTGGTGTCCAGTCTTTTGTGAAGGTGCCATAGTACCCGTTTGTTATTACTGTACCAATATCCACTGAATTGCCGTTTGGATCAATAGCAGTCAGTTTAACAGGGACGCCGGTTATTGTTTCATTATGCCATATGCCGTCTATTGGCATCTGTTTATGAATATATTCCATTTGTAATGCCATTGATTCTTTAGATACACATGGTGTGCCTGATTGAGCTGGTGAAAGATCCATTACCGTTCCCTTTATCACTAAGCCGTTTCCTTTCTGAATTACATTATCTGGAGCCGTAATTGTCGTTGCGCTTTTACCTTTTCCGAAAACATACATGAAGCCATCACTGCCTCCCAAGGATAAGTATCCGTCAGCTATTGCACCAAGGTCTGTAGTGTGTTTGGATCCACCTCCGGGTATTGCTACTTTCCATATTCCTTCACCAGTGGTGGCATTAATACAATGAAGCTGCCATCCTCTAGTAATTGGTACAGTAGCAGAGTGCTCAGTGTTGTAGATGTAGTATTTTCCATCAGCGATTGCTCCGCCAATGTTTGTCGAATAAACCGTTGTGCCATTAGCATCAACATATGGTGTTTCATAAGTGGCAGCAGCTGGACAAGTATACTTCCAAGCTAAACTTCCATCATCCCAGTTGAACGCGTAAATTCCCGTATAGCCGTTTCTGTAAAGCAAGCCGTAGGCTGAGAGCACGTTGTAACCTCCAAACCCTGGTTCATCCCATGGATAATCAAATTCGTCACTTTTCCATGCTACGGCACCGGTTCTGATGTCTAATGCTATAAAGTAACCTTGTTCTGATAGCATGGCGAATTTTCCGTGGTCTGCATAGTCAGTGCTTATGCTGTATTCCCATTCTGTGAGAGAATTATTCCAGAGTTGCTGTCCAGTTATGATGCTTGCGCCAACAACGTTTGTCCTGTATGGTGCTCCTCCCACGAAAACCTTTGATGTCATTACTGAAACACCTGCTCCATAATCTGTCAATTCTGATAAGCTGCTGTATGGCCAACTAATGTTGCTCTGAATTCTTGAAGCAAAATTTGCAGAGGTTCCAAAGGTTGTCCAGTTTATCAAGCGGTATCTTTGAGATGCAGTATAGTTTGTACCTAAGTCTTGTACTCCTAAGCAGTGTCCATTCTTGTAGTAGATTCCGCCGGTTCCTGTCATTGGTGCAATCGAGTAGTTGCCAACCATTGCGCCTGTCCATGGATCGTATTTGCGTAAGAATCCGTTACTTATAGATAAGAATAGAACTGATGTTAATTCGTCGCTGGCTATGGAAACTTGTCCTCCAGGTAAGAGCCCTCTATTAAAGTACTCAATAACTGTAGGTGCAGATTCGCCATCTTCTAAAGGTCTATCCCAAATCAATTCACCCGTGCGATAATCATAGCATTTCCAGTAAGGTACTGCTGTTTTTCCTGTTCCTGGTTCTGCAACGCTTTTACCTGCATACCCATCAAAACCATTGTAGATGTAAGCTCTTCCAGCATAAACTATAGTTGGAAAACGTCCAACGCCACTGGCGCTAAAAATTGTTACATCCGAAATTGAGAAGCCATAGTCGCCTCCAACGATACCTCCTATTCCATATTGCATTTTCCATGCTACATGTGCACTATTAGGCGCTTGAACCCACGGAGTAAATGTACCTCTCCATGGACCACCCATGCCGCTTATTTGATAGCCACCCCAATATGGATTGGTGTTAGGGTATAATTCATTCCATGTAGAGCCTCCACTTGGGCCTCGCCATGGAAAGTCTCCTGAGATTGTCCACCATTCTCGTTTTTCATAGGGTACGGGTCGTGTCCAGTAGTCGGTTGGTGTTTGACCTTCGGGCCAAGACCATACTGTTTCTTCTTGTACAGTGATTGACATTTCTTCACTTGTTGAAGGCTTAAAATAGGCAGAATCAGTATACACTGTGCCGCCTGATGTAGCGGTTATTATGTTGCCGTCAAGGTATCGTCCTGCAGGATAATACATTCCTGGAAAATCTAGTTTGAATGTCCATGTTCCAAGTTGATCAGCGATCCATTCGAACCATGCAGTTCCATCTGCAACGTATGAATCCATTGTTAATACTTCTTGAGTATTATCTGGCTTAGTAATAGTGACTACCATATCATTGAATTTACGGTTTGCATTAGGTGCTGGAATCGGAAACAAGTTCACAATAAATGTTTGACCAAGACCAACCACTGTTGGTCTAATGCTAAGGTATGCTGTGGTATCAACGCTTATTGCAGGATTAGCTCCTGATGGAAGTGATCCACTTACTGGTTGGGCTGGTGTTGATTGCGCTTCAACAGGATTATTTACAGTTATCAATGTAGCAGAAGTTATCATCAACAATAATAGGCTCATCGCTAAAGCTTTCTCTAAACTACTTTTTGTAAAATTCATTGAATCTCTCCTCAAATTCAATTCTTTTGCAAAGTTAGCAATTCTTTGCAAAGAAATGTTCTAACTTTTTTTATATTTAAGTTTTGTTAGAGTATCTCTGCTGTAAATATTTTTATAAACAACAGTATAAACGTTGATTCTATTAAAAACTTGAAAAATAAATTAATTAAAGAGTAGAGTTTATTCTTCTTGTATTTCACATTTAAGCTTCTTTATAATTTCGTCAGCTCTCATAGGCTCAATTTTTAGAGTATAAAGCTGACTAGATGTGCGAAGCTTAAGTTTCACTGTCTCCTTGTTCCTTTTAACTTGACAATGCTTGGCTTTGGCGCTTGCCGCCACGAATTTTTCTACGTCAGTGATTTCAAATGGCATACAATTATTCCTCTTGTTTAACGCTTTGATGGATGCTAAGCCAGTTTTTATTTCTTTTGGTATAAATTAACTACAATATGCTTATTCTTGATGTATCACCCTTGTATAATTACTTGTAACAATTGTTTTTGTCAGTTAAAGTGCTAATCTGAATCCTGCATTAAGAAGTATTAATAATTATAATCGCTGAAAAAGACAGATCCAATAAATAATAATCTTCTTAAGTGAAGGAGCTAAAAAAAGCGATGAAACACCTCTCAGTATTATCTATCACAATAGCTTTACTTATTGCTCTTTCATCAATTGCGTTTTTGTCTCCTCAACCCATAAGTAGCAGTCCTGTTTCCTCTCCAGTTTACGTTGGCGTGAGCTTCTGTGGAAACACAACTGAGCAAGCTAAATTATTAATTGATAAAACTAAAACTTACACTAACCTGTTAGTTTTACAATCAGGACCAATAAGCCTAGATGAACTAACCACAACAGAAATTTGCGATTACGCAGTTTCACAAGGCTTAAACGTTATTGTCTACTTTGGCTGGTTTAATCCTGAATATCCTTGGCAGTATCCATGGGTAAAGAATGCTCAAGCGCGATACGGCGACAAATTTCTAGGTGTATATTATTATGATGAACCCGGCGGCATCCAGCTTGATTATGATTGGACAGGACATTTCACTAATGTGAGTAGACGTCTTGAAAACATGACAATTACACGAAACATAACTCAATATTACGGTTCCTTTATAGATTCTATCCGAGGTTACTTGAATGGTTCAATTGTTGATTATGATACTGAAGCTGAAACTTATATTGATTTTATGCAACATGATGTTGATTTAACAAATCTAAGAAATGCATCATTGCGTACATTCACATCTGATTATGCTCTTTACTGGTGGGATTACCTTGGAGGATACGACGTCGTCTTGGCTCAGTTAGGTAACAACGCAAGCATAACACAAGAAATCGATTTAGTTAAAGGTGCTGCACATTTACAGAATAAGCAATGGGGTGCAATCGTAACATGGAAGTATGATGAGGCACCATATCTTGATAACGGAGAAGAAATCTATAGTCAAATGTGCATGGCATATCAGGCAGGAGCCAAATACATAATAATTTTTGATTACCCGCAAATAGGCGATAATCCCTATGGTGTCTTAACTGACGATCATTTTGAGGCTCTTGAAACCTTCTGGCAAAATGTAATGATAGATGACGTCTTAGATGTTTCAAGTGAAGCTGAAGCCGTTTTGGTGTTGCCAAAAAATTATGGTTGGGGAATGCGTCATGTTCAAGACAGAATTTGGCTTTGGGAGGCTGATGATGACTCAGAACAGATATGGAATATATCGCGAAAACTGCTTGAACAATATGGCACAAGTATCGATATCGTTTATGATGATCCTAATTATCCAGTTGCAGGTAAATACTCTAAAATATATTATTGGAACCAGACTTTAACATAGAATTATTATCTTTATCTACCTTTTAATCTAAAGAAAATTTTCAGTTTTTAATCTCACTTTTTTCTGCTTTTTCTTGAAAATACTGCTGAAAAGAGCATAGCGGATAATAGAATTACTATCCAGAAACCTGAGTATTCAGGTACAATCCCTGTCTCATCTTCATTAGCGATAGTTGTAACATTTGAAGGTGTAGGCGAAGATGTATCGGTGACCTGTGGTGTTGATTCATAAAGATTTGGTTCGGCTAAAATTATACTGCTTTCTACATTTACTATTAAACCTGCATTATCCATTATTTGGCAGTAAACATGTTTTACTCCATTACCACTAGTTAATATCCAATCGATTTGGGTTCTAAAAGATTGCCATGTTTCAGTATTCCAGATGCCATCATTGCTAACTCTGATTTTTTGTACTCCTGAAAGTAAGTCAGAGGCAGAAATTGTTAATTTTACTGAAGTGCTTTCTGTACTTAATTCATTATTATTAATTTCTAACGAGGCTTCAGGTGCTGTTTTGTCTAACTTTATCTCTGTTAAAGTAACATGCGTCAATTCAATACTGACGTTTCCGTCACTCCAAATACCCCAATACTCAAGCAAATTGTATGCACCCTCAGAAATTATTTGGGGTTGACCATTTGTGACAACATTTTTTGTTTCTCCACCATTTAAGATATACTTGATCTCTGAGATGCCTTCACCGTTTGAATACAGGTTAATGTAGTAATCATTTGAATGCCAATTTCCATCATAATCAGAGAATATTTGAGGTAATATTGTTATATTAAATAACAGCGTAGCTTCTGAATTTCTAATTGTTATAGTGTGCACCATTGGACTGCACTGTGTTGGTATAGTAAAGCTTGCATTAAAATTGCCGTTTTCATCAACCATTCCTGAACCCATAAAAATTGTGTCATCAAAATATGCCGAAATAGCTCCTGAACTAAAACTACTGCCACATACAACAATCTGTTGGCCAACTTGAAGTCTCAAGGTAGAGGATAAATCAGTATTATTGCCAAATAATCCGATTGCGTTGATGTTGTTAATGCTTGTTAAACCTCTTCTTTCTTCAGCAAATACATTGCTTGAATTAACAATATAACCGCTTGAGTTGTCTACGGCAGCGAAAATGATGTTATCATAAGTTGCTGGATTGTCCCCTGCAGGATTGATTTGTTTAAGGTCTGGAGCATTTAAGGAATAAGTGAAGTTTCCTGATTGTGAGGTTTGTATGTTACTTGCAATTGGTATCCAAACTGTAGTTATCGGATCAAGATATGACAAATGGACTGTGCTGTTTGCTGTAAAATATGTTCCTTCAATCGTTATTGCTTCGTTAGCGAATCCTTTAGTTGGAGAAACGTTCAAAGATGGTGTTCCTAAAGAGTAGTTTACAGTTAAATAGACAGGTGTATTACGGAGTGTTGCTATGGGTGTACCAGTTGAAGCTGAATCTTCAACAGCATAATAAATCAAGTTTCCAGTTTGTGGGCTTCCTGTATCATATATTTTTATGAAAAATGATTGATTATAGAAATTGGTTATATACTGTTTGAATTCTGTAATGTCTATTACAATATTGTTAGAGCAGAAAGCAACATCGCCACCTATTATATAGCTTTTAAGAGATTTAGTTATAATTTGGTTGGAAGCCGTTCCAAGACCAAGTGTAATGTTACATTCGCCTCGTCTACTATGATTTATTTGAAAGCTTGCTGTTAGTTCAGGTTGATAATCAATCAGATCATAAAAAATAATGCAGGGATTACTTGAATCAGAAAGCTGCTTCATGGCTTCATAAGAAATCCAATAGAAGCCATCGTCTACATTTTCCCAACCACCACCAATGCCCCAAGAGTTAGCTATTTTGAAAGCTCCATATGTCAAAATGCCGTTTTCAATATAAGAAATACTATCGTTATACCCAACGATTGTGTTGGCATGGTTTAAATCAATAGTTTTATAATTGTCTAAAGTCCAAAGGTCATTACTTGATAAATTATCATATTGTTCTGCATCCACAGCTATTACAGCTAAATTGCCAGCAGATAACCAGTTTTTCAGATTCGTTATTCCTTCTTCTGTATTAGCGTATAGGTATTGATAGCCAGTTGTGCTATTGCATCGATACAGTGCAGCTTCTATCCATGCGGCTTCAGAGGGCCATGAAGTGCTGTCTAATGGATTATAAGGCATTTCCACCCAAGAGCTAGCTCCTATGGCAGAAACAAGTCTTATTGCGGCTTCAAAGGAAGTCCCAGAGTCTGAACCGCCATTGGTAAGGTGATAAATAAAGTCTGGACTTATAATCATATTTTGGTAACTAGCAGTTGGGCTACCATAGGTACCGCCTATCCATTTTGCACCCGATAGATCCCAAGAATGTTCTTTTGCTTCCTGATAGGTTTTTACATAATAACCTACTGCCCAAGCTACACATGAGCCTTCGCCATCTTGATTTCCTATTGGCGGAAAGTATTGTGTTGCAGAATTATCAACAACTGATTGTGTGCTCTGAAAAAAGATCTGATCAACAACTTCTGCGGTTTGGGCTATACTGCTCCATTCTTCTGATGTCGGAGCGCTTAAGCCCGTTCCATGTCCATCGATTAATTCATTATTATCCTGATTGCCTTCGTTTATTCCAAGATTACCTTTCAATTTTTGGATTTCTTCTGTTGTTATACTGTGTGTTGTGACAATTAAATCGGAATTTGAAACAGTTTCTGTGTTATAATTTATGTTCGCTACTGATGATGCGTCTGGTTTGAAGGCTATGCTAGTTTCCATGCTGGATAGGAGTATTAAAACTAATAATGTAATCAGTATAATGCTTGAATGCTTACTCTTAGTCAATTCTTTTTTCATCTAGATTGGTCCATAGATATTGCGGTGTTGCGTTAGAGCCTCTTGAGTATGTTTGTTATATTATTGTCTTTCAAATAATTAAGGTTTATGATGTCTTAATATTTGAAGAATGTATTTTGGGTACATATACGTTCAAACACTTTAAAAAGCACAAATAATATAGCACCTCATACAGCAAACTATACTCAAAGGAGAAAAAACCTCGTGCAAAGATCATACTCACGTTTACTTGGTGTTATAGGAAAACCAAACACTGGAAAATCAACATTCTTCAGCGCGTCAACATTAGCAACTACAGAAATAGCAAATTATCCATTCACAACAATTAAGCCAAACAGAGGAGTCGGCTACGTACGAACCCCTTGTGTCCATGGAGACTTTAAAGTTCAAGATAATCCAAGAAACTCACTATGCCTTGATGGTACAAGGCTAGTACCAGTTGAATTAATTGATATAGCAGGGCTTGTTCCAGGCGCTTGGGAAGGACGCGGTTTAGGCAACCAATTTCTAGACGAAATACGTAGAGCAGACGCATTAATCCACATCGTCGACGCCTCAGGTGGAACTGATTGTGAAGGTAAAAGCTGCAAACCGGGTGAACATGATCCATTAGAGGATGTGCAGTTTTTGGAACGCGAAATAACGATGTGGATGGTTACAATACTCAAAAAAGATTGGCCAAAAATCGCTCGAACAGCTGAAGCAGACAAAAAAGGTGTAGCTGTACCTTTAGAGGAGCGGTTAACTGGTTTAGGTATAAAACGCAATAGTGTTGCTGAAGCGATAAAAAGATGCAATTTAAATGTTGACAAACCAGCGAGCTGGAGCGATGAAGACTTCTACAGGTTTGTGGACACATTGAGAAAGATATCAAAACCCATGCTTATCGTGGCTAACAAAATCGATTTGCCTACCGCAAAAGCTAACATAGAGCGAATGAAAAAGCTCGATTATATTGTTATTCCCTCCTCAGCTGAGGCTGAACTTGCTTTAAGAAGGGCTGCCGAAAAAAAATTAATTGATTACAAACCAGGTGATAACACCTTTAAGATAACACAGCCAGAAAAATTAACCTCAGGGCAAATAAAAGCGTTAGAGTCTATTCGAGACAAGATTCTCTCATCTAATGGTTCTACAGGGGTTCAAGAAGCAATAAACACTGCATACTTCAAACTACTTAATATGATAACCGTTTACCCTGTTGAAGACTTAGAGCACTTATCAGACCATAATGGGCGTGTATTGCCTGATACTTATTTAGTGCCTAATGGAACAACTGCACATCAGTTTGCGTATATAATTCATACTGAACTAGGTGAAAACTTTATTTATGCGGTGGATGCGCGAGATAAACGTCGCATAGGCGAGGATGCAATACTAAAAGATAGAGACGTAATATCTATTGTAAGCGCTAAGAAACGTGCTTAACTGCCAAAACGTCTTTTTCTTTTTTGGAAAGTTCTTACACTTCTAAGCAGATCTATCAGTCGAAAGTCAGGCCAATAAACATCTAAAAAGACTAGCTCGCTGTATGCTGATTGCCAAATTAAAAAGCCACTTAACCTTTCTTCTCCGGATGTTCGAATAATCAAGTCTGGTTCTTGATTAGGCATATGCGATGTGTATAGGTATTTCTCGAATGTACTTTCGTGAATATCTTGAGGGTCAATTTCTCCAGCCTTTACTTTTTCAGCGATAACTCTAGCTGCGTCAACAATTTCAGCTCTACCTCCGTATGCAATTGCAAAATTTAGAAATTGATTCGAATAGTTGGCTGTAGCGACTTCAACATCTTCGATGTATTTTTGGAGACTTTCTGGAAGAAGGTTTGTTCTACCAATAACTTTAACATGAACCTTATTGCGATGAATACGTTCATCTGTTAGTAATTTACGGAATTTTTCTTCAGTAATTTTCATAATTTCTTCGATTTCTTCAGGTTTGCGTTTAAAATTCTCGGTGGAAAAAGTATAAAGTGTTATGAATTTTACGTTTAATTTCTCACACCACTCTAGAAGTTGTTCAACTGTATCAGCACCCTTTTGGTGTCCAAGCCATGGATTTAGTTCCTTTTCGTTAGCCCAACGTCTGTTCCCATCTAAAATTATAGCTATATGTTCAAGTTTAGCGCCATTTTTAACTTGGAACAATAACCATTTCTCGTAAAGCTTGTAGGCGCCAATAACGGAGAGGATTTTCTTAAGCACAATTCAACCTCAAGGCTTTCAAGTTTAAGCCTAATCATTGGTTTAAATTAAAGCTTGCTATAAAAAAAACGTAAAAATGAATTATTCCTTATTTTCTTCGGTTTTTGGCTCAACTTCAGTTGTTTTGAAAAACTCTTTAGATGAACGATTAATTATAGTGATTAGAAGAATCGCGGCGACACCTATCAAAATTCCAACAATTATAGCAAATATAAACTCTGTTAAACTTGGATTTTCTAATGCCATTGGCCATGGATTTAGTAACAGGTTTGCTATTCCATTAAGAATCCATCTAAACCAAGCTACCTCAACAACAAGAGCAACACTGCGAAGTAATCGTGAATCTTTCTCAAAATATAATCGTACGCTTCTACCAATTAAAACGAGACATGTTCCAACTATCAATAAATCCATTAATCCTTTGATAAAAATAGCAGTTATATTTGGAATTAAACTTACCCAACTGGCAAGGTCAGTTAATTGTGCTCCTAGATTGGTATTAACGCTTTGAATTCCTAAATATACACTTACCGCAATGCAGAGAATACCTGCCATGATAGTATAATTTGAAATTTGCATCGGTAAAGGTGGAGGCGAGTATTCTTTAACCCACTTATAGAAGTCTTTGGCAGCTCGATCTACACCAAATCCTTTAAGGATCAAAAAGCCGCCCACAATAATGACGATAACAACACCATAGTAAAGGATCGCATCTGGATAGATGAAAGTTAAACCCCATAATAAACCGAAAGAAAGCACTAACAAGCCAGGTAAGCCTAAAGCCATGCGTGCGTAGCGTGGATTGTCAACTAATAATCGAATGTACTTAGTGAATACAGCTGCTGTTTCTTCTATTGATTCACTATGCTTAATTACTATACGCCGCACTGATGAAACTGGGACTCTTGATTCAATAAGCGGTAAAACTGCCTCGTCTGAGAAACCGTCTGAAACAAGGATAACTTCTCCTGCACTAAAAGTGTCAAGAAGATTAGCTAATTCAGCGACAAGTTTTCTATCCGCATTTACTCCGCCTAATTCGGTGCCTGAAATGGTGGCTACTTCAAAAGTTTCACCAGGCTGTTTTTCATTTTGAAGTCGATCATATAGACGTACGGCTTCAAACATTGCGTTAGCATCGGGTTCTTCGGGGTCTTTTAATGCTAAAGCAACAGCGCCGTCTAAATTTGCAGTTCTCCCAAGAAGTGGTGTTTTTATTCCTGCTTTAACTTCTAAATCGCCATCTCTATCTACACATAAGATTAGAATGCTTTTTTGCGTCTGCTGCGGCGATTCCTTGGGAGCCATCGTAATTAATCCTAATTAGGGAATGGTTACTTTAATTTTGCGTATCAGCTTCCTCGGTGTCATCATCATCGGCTAGCAATTGGAATTCGTTCCAGCTAAGTTTTTCTCCTTTCTGCAGCTTCTCTTTAGCTTGAGCACCTAACTTTTCCTTAAGCGCATGCTCATCAAGTAACTTTTTGTTTCTTTCAAGCGAAATTTTTTCGTTTTCCTTAGCACGTTCAATATTTTGTTTTTCTCTAAATGCATTATTCTGCTCACGTATAGAATTTTGCAAACCCAACATTTGACCAGTTTGAACAGCAATCTCAACTAGCATCGTCTTGATTTTTTCTTTATTTTCAATATACCCCTTATGTTGAGCATCTGCATCATCTTTTGCTTTCTTTGCTTCAGCAATTTTAGCGATCATGCGTTCATGAAGCTCTTGGCTTTTCTTTGCCAATTCAGATAATTCTTTGTGAAACACATCAGCTTGAGATTCAAGAGTTTTTCGTTCCTGAAAATGTTCAGCAATTTTCTTGTTCTGCTTCTCTATCTTCCTGAAACTGCTTAACTGTGTTTCTAATTGTTTAATTTCATCAATTAAACGTTTTTCTTCTTTAAGATCAAGAGACTCAGTTTGTATTTTCCAATCTATAGCGTTAATTTCTTTCTGTAAATCTTTCTGACGTAGTCTTGGCGCTTTCTTTCTAAGCTCTTCTTTCTTGTCATTGATCGTTTTGATTTCATCAGAAATAGGCTTAATTTTAACTCTAACATCGTCTCTTTGCTGCTTTAGCGCTCTAACTTTTTCGTTGATCTCGTCACGTTGCTTCTTCAGTTCACGAATTTCAATGTTAGCTTTTCGAGTTTGCTCGTTAAGCTGATCGCGCTTCTCTATTTGCTTTTTTGATTCAGAGTCTGCTTTGTTTACTTGATCTTTTAAGGTAGCGATTTGTGAACGAAGATTCGCTATCTGGTTGGTTTTATCTTGGGCTGACACGCTTATCCTCTATGCACTTTTTGGATTAATAGACAGTAAACTACGAACTAATAATATTTTAACCTACTTATTAGCTATTTTTTCCATGTGATAAGTTGTATATTAGGTTATAAGTTTTAAATACATGCTATGACCATGAATTGGATTGAGATTCATTATGGACTTTAGCTATGACGATTTACTAAAGAGAGCAAGCGCTCAAATGCCTGAGGTTTCAACAAAAAAAGAAAGGCTAGAATTACCTAGAATCTTCATCCAAACCGTTGGCATGCGAACGATAATCTCCAACTTTAACGAAGTTGCTGATGTGTTAGACCGCGACCCTCAACATGTGTTAAAATTCCTAACACGTGAAATGGCAACTGCAGCAACTTTTCATGATTCACGCGCAATATTTCAAGGCAAATTTCAAAGAGATAGTTTTGAACGTTTACTTCAAAGATATATGGAGGGTTTTGTAGTTTGCCCAGTTTGTAAGCGTCCCGATACAAAAGTTGTAAAGGAAAAACGGTTATCATTTCTGGTCTGCAATGCGTGCGGTGCCAAATCCTCAATTAAACAACTATAGTGAGTCATTAAGATGGAAGTCTACGTTAACCTAAAGCAAATGGGGAATAACGTCGTCTTGGCTATTTGTGATGTTGATTTACTTGGACGAACGCTCAGAGAAGGTAAAATTGTCTTTAAGGTTAAAGCCGAATTCTATAATGGCGGAAAAGCGTCAGTTGATGAAGCGGTCAGTATGATTAATAATTCAACCATTGTTAATATGGTGGGTAAAAATTGCGTTGAGAAGGCCATTGAAAGAGGTTATGTCCATCCAGATGCTATAATAGAGATTGAAGGCGTTCCTCACGCTCAAATAAT
>CAZXGX010000052.1:0-14604 GCA_964640475.1 uncultured Candidatus Bathyarchaeia archaeon | reverse complement strand
TTGGTTTGTGTGGCAGTTTGCTGTTTGGTTGTGCAGTGTAGCACAAAGAGCATCAAGCTCAAATAGAGTGTAGCTTTTAGTTTTTTCTTCATCTACTTTTCTTAATTTATTTTTCAATGAATGCGCTGGTTTTTACTATATTTTAGGAGCAAGAGTAACCGTGGCAAAGTTGTCTTCTTGAAGGTAAATGTTTGCTACATCAAGAATATCTTTTACTGTTACAGCCTTTATTTTTTCAATGTAATTAATCAGAGCTTTTTCATTACCAAATTGTAGCTCCATGAAAGCTAGTATATCTAGACATTCTTCTGCGTTATCAATTCCACGAAGAATGCCACTTAAAATCATCTTCTTATTTCTTTCAAGTTCCTCTTCAAGAACCTTTTCAGTCCGCAGTTTTGCGAGTTCTTTTGAAATTACTTCTTTTGCTTTGTTAGCATTAGCACTTTTAACTGCACAGTTTACGCTAAAGTATCCAAAATCCAATCCTTTACTGTGAATTGAGGAAACATCATAAGTTAAGGCATGTTTTTCACGTAACTCAATAAACAATCTTGAACTTGTTCCGCCGCCAATTATCATTCCGATTAAATCCAGAGCTGGGACATCAGGATTAAGTGAATTAACTGTTCTCGTACCTATGCTAAGATAAGTCTGAGCTATTCCGCTTTTCTTTTTAGTTACCTCATGATTTGGTTTGAAAACTTCTATATTGTGGATTTGTCTTGCTTTGGGTTGTAGCTCGTTTTTTCCTTTAAAAAATTTTAGTGCACTTTCAACGTCTTGCTTAGGTAAGTTTCCTATTAACATTAAAATCATATTTTGTGGTTGGTAGTTGGCTTTATGAATTTCACTTAGTTGGTCTATAGAAAGCTTGTTTATGGTTTTAGGATATCCACCGATTGGATGCCGTACAGGATGCTTTTTAAACAAACTTTTCAGCAGTAATTCATCGAGCTTTTCTGTTGGGTCATCTGAGACTTCCGCAAGCTCATTTAGGATAATTTTGCGTTCACGCGTAAACTTTTCTTGTTCAAAAGATGAATCAAATAGTAACTGTGTTAAAACCTGCGCTGTTTGAGGTAAATTTTCAGGTAAAACATCCATCATGCTCATGGTGTATTCATGATCTGTATAAAAATTTAGAACTCCTCCATAGCTTTCAACGCTACGTGACAGATAAATACGGTTTTCTGAGCCGCCTGCAAGCATGTGCTCAAGAAAATGAGCCGCCCCCGCAGTTTCTTTATCTTCACAATTTGAACCATACTCTATCGCGAGAGCCAACTGTACCGTGTTTGCTGAGGGCTTTGGAAGATACAGCACTCTTAAACCATTTGTTAAAACGTTTCGGCGCCAAACTAAGCCATTCTTCATAAACCACAAATCATTCATGCGTCTAAAAAACTTTCAATTGAAAATTTTAGTTTCAATTTTTATGTCTACCGATATCTTCAATAAAGTCACTAAGGGAAAATAAAATATGGCTGAACAAAAAAGTTCTGAAGGGAAAAAGAACTGCAGAATTAAAGTAACAAGAAATGGTCCCTATATTGTAGAGGGTAATCTTCCACTTTCTGAACAAATAATTATTGCTGATGAAGAAGGAACTGCTATCAAGTGGCAAGAGGGAAAACAGTTTCCACAAAGAGAAACCGCTGTTTTATGTCGTTGTGGTCAATCTAAAAACAAACCCTTCTGCGATGGTAATCATTTAAGGATTAACTTTAATGGAGCAGAGACTGCAACTTACGAGCCTTGTATTAATCGGGCAAAAGTAATAGATGGCCCAAAACTTAAGCTGTCAGATGTAGAAGACTTATGTGCATCAGCTCGCTTTTGCCATCGTGCAGGTGGTATATGGAAGCTTGTTCCAGAATCAGATAAGCCTGAATCAAAAAATATCGCTATAGAAGAAGCTTGTGATTGTCCATCTGGGCGTTTAATTATTTACGATAAGGATAAACAGGTAGTAACTGAACCTAACTGTAAACAGTCAGTAGCGATTGTTGAGGATCCACAAATAGGTGGAGGTGGACCAATCCGCATACTGGGGGGTATCCCGGTTGAATCAGCACAAGGAAAAACGTATGAAATAAGAAACAGGATTACTTTGTGTCGTTGTGGGAAGTCTAGAAATAAACCTTTCTGTGATAGTAGTCATTATCCAGAATAAGAATGAGGAATAAAAAATTGAATGATCCTGATGAAGTGGATATTAAAAAAGTGCTTCAGTTAAAAGATGAAACATTTGTCCTTTTTTATGAAACATGGTGCCCTTTCTCACAGCGGTTCTTGCCTATTTTCGATAAGTTTGCCCAAACTCAGTCAAGAGAGTGTGTTAAAGTAATAGCAGACTACAAACTCCAATTATGTAATTTGTATTCAGTTGAAGTTTTTCCAACAGTGTTATTTTTTGAAAAAGGTAAAATATCTAAAAGGTTAGATGGGCAAGCTGGAATAGGCTTAAGTAAGCAACAGTTAGAAGAATTTGCTAAGAAATGCTAAAAATGGCTGTGTAATACATGGTTGTTTTGTGTTTAGATCTTGCAGGAGTTGAAACTAGACCAACAGGTTTATGCATACTTGATGGGCTACACGCTGAAACCTGTCATGTTTTTACAAACAAAGAAATTATTTCTAAAATAATCGAACGTAATCCTGAGGTTGTCGGTATTGATGCGCCACTAAGCTTACCTGTTGGACGAAAATCTCTTGAAGATCGCGAAGGTCCACATTTAAGAGACTGTGACAAGCAGCTATTGAAAAGCGGAATAAAATTATTTCCTCTTACGCTTGGACCTATGAGGAAACTTACTCAAAGAGGAATTATTCTAAGAGAAATTTTGGAAGGTAAGGGTTTTACAGTTTTAGAGGTCTATCCTGGTGGTGCTCAAGATGTTTTAGGGATTTCACGAAAACAAAACGGATTATATAATCTGCGAATAGGTTTAGAAAAGCTTGGTGTTTGTGGCTTAAACGATAAAATGAGTAATCACGAGTTAGACGCAGTTACTGGTGCATTAGTTTGCAAGCTTTTCATAGAAGATAAATGTGTAATTTATGGAACAAACAAACAAGTAATCGTGATGCCAAAAAAGTAAATATTATTTTGAAAAAATTTTAAGTAAAAGTTGGTTTTGGTTTTCCAAGTTTTTTATCTACACATGCTTGGATAAAGCCTTTGTATGCGGGTGCAGGTCTTCCTGGTCTGCTCTTGAATTCACCATGGAATTGAGTTGCAAAGTAGAAATATTTGTCAGGTAATTCTAGGCTTTCCATTCTTCTACCGTCAGAGCTTTTGCCTGAAAATACTATACCATTTTTCTTCAGGATATCCATGTAATCAAGGTTTACTTCAAATCTGTGGCGGTGGCGCTCCATTATTTCTTCTTGTTTGTAAAGATTGAATGCAATTGTGTTTGGTTGAAGATAGATTTTATGTGTGCCCAGTCGCATTGTTGCACCTTTGTATTCTACTCCCCGTTGCTCTGGCATCAGATCTATTACTGGATGTGGTGATTCAGGATTGATTTCTGTGCTGTTAGCGTCGGTTAAACCGCAAACGTTTCGCGCGAACTCGATTACTGCTAATTGGAAGCCGTAACATATTCCGAGGAATGGTATGTCATTTTCTCTTGCAAACTTTACTGCTGCAATTTTTCCTTCAGTTCCTCTTGGACCAAAACCATATGGTACAAAGATGCCGTCAAAATTGGCAAGATCCTTAATACATTGCGCGTTCTGTTCTAGTTTCTCTGCTTCTAAATAGGAGATTGATACTTTAGCTTTAGCTGCTGCGCCGCCATGTCGTAATGCTTCACTCATGCTAACGTAACTATCAGTTAGACCTGCATATTTGCCAACTAAGGCTATTTTTATTTCATAATCTGGATTTACTATCGCATCTACGAATTGTTGCCATTGATTGTAATCTTTGTTTGTGCAGTTGTAGGCTAACCTTTGGCAAACGAAGTCGCCCATACCCTGTTTATCAAGAATTAACGGGACCTGATAAACTGATTGTGCATTGTATGAACAGAAAACTGCGCTTTCTGGTATTGTGCCAAACAACGCTATTTTACGAAGCGCTTCTGCGTCAATCATCTGTGGGCTTCTAGCTACAATTATGTCTGGTTGAATACCAATACGTCTAAGCTCGTTAACGCTATGCTGTAACGGCTTTGTTTTCATTTCTTGTGTAACATCTAAAATTGGAACCAAGGCGACATGAACATAAAGCGTGTTCTCATAGCCTTCTTCTAAACGCATTTGTCTAATTGCTTCAAGGAAAGGTAAGCCTTCAATGTCGCCGACTGTTCCTCCCACCTCAGTTAAAACAATATCAGCGCATGTAACTTTCCCAGCGTTTTTAATCCGGTTCTTTATTTCATTCGTTACATGGGGAACAATTTGTACGCATCGCCCTAAGAAGTCCCCTTTTCTTTCTTTTTCAATTACTGATTTGTATATTGTTCCTGTGGTTAAGTTATTTTCTTGTTTGAGGCTCAAATCGAGGAAGCGTTCATACCATCCAAGATCTAAGTCGGTTTCGCCTCCGTCGTCAGTAACGAAGACTTCACCATGCATGTAAGGATTCATTGTTCCTGCATCAACGTTAACGTATGGATCAATCTTTACTACTGTTGGTTTTAATCCTCTTGCTTGAAGCATTTTACCAATTGAAGAGGTTAAAATGCCCTTACCAACTGAACTTAGTACTCCACCCGTTACGAAAATGTACTTAACCATGCACTTTCCCCAACTTAACATACCTCTTTCGGTGAAACGTAATATAACTCTTTTTGTGCGGTCTTATGAAAAGATCTAACAATGCAGCAATGAATGAAGCTGTAGGCTAAACTCTATTACTGTCAGGATTTAGACTTCTTGCTTCTATTTTGACTACACATTAATCCACGAATAAGCAGCCAAACTCCTATTATTACTAGAACTATCGGCCAGAAATATTCAATGAGTAAACCAATTTGTTTAAAGTACAACGCTAAACCTACCATGACTATTATTAATCCAGCAATCAAAAGACCCATACCGTTTTCTTTTCGAGAATAATGCTCATAATCATACTTTCTATATTGATCATGGGTTTGACTTTTTGTCCCATAAAGTAGATAACCACAGTGTAAACAGTATGTTGCAGTATCAGGATTTTGTGTTCCGCATTTTTGGCAATATACCATATAGCCTTTCCTCCTTCTATCTTCTTAGGTCTTACTTAAAAAAGATTTATGCTTTAATTGAAAGAATGCTAATTTGCTTAATATTTTACAAAAAATGTTTAATTTGAAGCTTAATATTTTTTCTTGGAGAAAAATAATGCTTAAAGCTTTCATTTTAATTAATATTCACTCAGGAACTGAAGAAGAAGTAATCAAGGAACTGAAAACAATTTCTGGGGTTGAAGAATGCTACTTATCATATGGTGTCTATGGTATTATCTTGAAAGTAAACGCTGAAAACATGGATAGTCTAAACGATTTGGTTACTCGTGAAATAAGTAATATTGTAAATGTATCCTCAACATTATCATTAATTTTAACACAAAATTAATCTTACCCTTTTTATTAATCCTTTTTTAAAAAATGATGATTTTTATTATTCATAATGACAGTTTAATTATTAGCAAAACTCCGGTTCAATGTGAGCTGTTACTATTGCGTTGGCAAAATGCTCTTTAGTTTCTTTCTCAATCTGCGAGGCAATCCTGTGTGCTTCGGTAATTTGAATTTGTTTGATAAAGCAACAATCAATGTTTATGTATCGTCTACCTTCTGAAGTATAAGTTACAATTTTTCTAACACGAATACTAGGTGCTATACTTTTTACAGTGTCATTTACCACTTTTTGTAGTTGAGCTTCGTTAATTTCCTTTCCAGTCAAAGCTGAACCTGACGGCTCAACATGAACCGTTACATTTTCTAACTGCTCAATACCTGCATGCATATTCATCTCAATTTTTTCAGCAATCTTGTGTGCTTCTTCTACTGATAATTTCGGATTTACAAAAGCATGTAGTGTAATGTACAGTCTCCCTTCGATATAGATTGTTGAAATTTCGTGAACTTCATTAACGCCTTCAACTGTTGCCAGTTTGTTAACTAGAAGGGTCATCTCTGTTTTCATTTCTGATGGTTCAATATGAATGGTTGCATCAACGTTTCCAAATGCATCTTTTAAATCTGCTTCAATTTTATTAGTCTGAGCATGTGCTTCTTCAAGGCTCATTAGTCCAGGAACTTGTACAGTTGCATCAATAAAGATCTTTGAGCCTGCTTTTCTTACCTTAAGATTATTGTTCTTCAGAATACCTTTATTGGATGTAATGATTTGCCTTGTTTTCTGCACAATTTCTTTTGATGCAGTGTCGCTTAATTCATAGATGCTAACTTTAACAAGTCTAAAGCTCAAATAGCTAAGCATAATTCCTAAGAAAATGGACGCAATGGAATCTGTGCCACTGAAGCCTATTGTTGCTAAACCAAATCCAACGAGTGCTATTATGGTTGAGCCGAAATCAGAAAGTGCATCATAGAATCCTGCTTTAACTGATGTGCTTTCCATATTTTGAGCTTTCTTGAAAATTGCTAGCCTGATGATATCTATACATAATGTATAGCCTATTGCTATGAAACCTGCAAATTCTAATCCTTGAATGACTTGTGCTCCTTCAATAAATCGTAAGCCTGCTTCATAGAAAATTAATAATGCAACACCAATTAGAACAAGTCCTGCTATGAGTCCTCCTATAGCTTCAAACTTTTCATGACCATAATTATGCTCCTCATCTGGTGGTTTAATTGCCGCACGCGCTGCAAAAAATAACATAACGCTTGATAGGACATCTAATGTTGCATGTAAACCATCGCTTAAAACAGCTAGACTGTTAACAAGGATTCCTATTATAACTTCAATGATTACAACACTTGAAATCGCTACAGCTGACCATTTTAAAGCTTTTAGTTTGTAATTGTTTTCAGAGCCTTGCATTATGTAATCATAGATTATGCTCATATTAAGGGCGATTTAAGAATTTTGATGAGAAAATCTTGTAGATTTATATGTACAATTGATTATTTTCTACTTTAATTTAAATAATTATAGGTAAGATGCTTCTAACAATGAATTTGAAGGTATTCCGAGGCGAATCCTCTTTGTTGAGAGGCAATTATTTACTGATAACTCTCAGCTGGATAATAATGTTCTCTGCCCAACCGATACCCGCTACTTATGCAAGCCTTTTCTATATTCATCTTGGTGCTGACTCTTTTATTTTATCAGTAATTGGTTTTGCCGGTTCAATTGCAGTGGCATTAGTCCAATTTCCAGGCGGATATCTGGCGGATAAGCATGGAAGACGATGGATTGTAACAACTATGACTTTTGGGATAGCATTCAGTACATTGCTTTTCATTTTTGCTTCTTCATGGGAATTCATAATGGTGGGTTTAATAGTGCAAAATCTTTGTTCGATTTACGGTCCAGCTTTGATGGCTATGTTATTTGATTCTTTACCGCCAGAAAACCGTGGTGCAGGTTATAGTCTGCAATCTGTAATCACAAATCTTGTTCTTTTGCCTGGACCGCTTATTGCTCAATATCTGGTGTTTACTTTTGATTTTGATTTTGGCATGCGCATCGCTTATACAATCGTGTCAATAGCTTACTTTGCAGTTGCAGTCTTACGTTTACGTCTTAAGGAGACTCTGCCTCAAAATGATAACACAAAAAATCCGAGTTTTACGAGTTTACTCCGCTCTTATCCTGAATCAGTTAGAGAAAGCATAACGGTGTGGAAAAGAGTGCCTAAATCGGCTTTTTACTTGTTTTTAGCTATCATACTGATTAATGGTTTAGTAGTTAGTTGTCAAATGTATTTTGTTGTTTATGCAACATATGTTTTAGGGATGACTTCTTCTCAGTGGGCAATCGTTTTAGCTTTACAATACCTTAGCATAGCAATTCCTGCGATAATTGCTGGATTAAGTATGGATAAGGTGGGTAGAAAAATCTACTTAATCATAGGGTACCTTCTATATATTCCAGGAATGCTCCTATTCATCAATGCTAATTTCTATATGTTATTGTTGTCCTTTTTCTTTTTTGGTTTAGGTAATATGCTGCAGCTTAATAGTTACCAGGTTTTAATGGGTGACTTAGTTCCAAGAAATCTTCGAGGCACTGTAACTGGGTGCATGCAATTCTTTATGTATATAGTGCAAGCATTGCTACAGGTTATGGTTGGTTTTCTATATACGTTTGTGGCTCCTCAACTGCCGTTTTTATTATTAGCGGCTACGGCTGTGCCGATTTCTGTTTTTGTTTTCTTTAAAGTCCATGAACCTGTTACAAGAGAATTATAAAAAAAGTTTAGAGTTTTAATTCAATTTTTAACTTTTTTTGCATTTTTATTACATGATAATTCTGTAATTGTGTGTTAGTGTAAGTTTTGCTTTAACTCACTAACTTTTAAGTTATAAATGAATCATATGAGACTGTCATAGAAATTAGGGAGAAAGTTAAATGCAAAATTCTAAAAATAAAGCAATAGCAACACTCGTTATAATTCTTCTAACATCTTCGATTTTGACACTATTAAACAACTCAGCTAACGCGGCAAGCACAGATCCAATTAGTGGTGACTTACCTTCCGGTGCTACAGCAAGCGTCACTATTGATACTACAGCGCACTTGAGTTTTAGACCAAACCCGATAGGTGTTAATCAAGCCTTACTTGTCAACCTATGGACTACACCTGCAACACACGCAAGTCGATATCATCCAAGCTATGTTATTACAATAACAAAACCCGATGGTACACAAGATGTTGTAGATCTTCCATCCTACAAAGCTGACGCTACTGCATGGTTTGAAATAATACCTGATCAAATTGGTACATGGACCCTCAAATTTGATTTCCCGGGAACATATTTCCCAGAAGCGACCGTTACCGGCGGTTTCATGGAACCTACACAAGTGACTCTAAACTCAGCTTATTATAATCCCTCTAGTTCGCCAATACTTAATTTGACAGTACAAGAAGATATGATTGCTTCATGGCAGACAGAAATGCCCACAGACTACTGGACACGACCAGCCCATGTTGAAAACAGAGACTGGTGGACAATTTTGGGAAACTACCCTGCTACAGGTTATGTCGGTGGTGGTGCAGTCTGGGATGAATTGTATCCTGATACAAGTCCCGTCTGGAATGCACGACACAAATTTATTCCATGGGTGCAGGCACCAAACACTGCACATATAGTTTGGAAACGCCAAGGTAATATTGCAGGGTTAATCGGTGGACAAGCAGGACAATACGGCAACACTGGTAGTCCTCCAGCGCCTTCTGTAGTTTATGCTGGAAGAGCCTATGATACATACGAAAAACCTGGAACTGGTCAAACTTACTGGCGATGCTACGATTTACGAACAGGTGAGGTTTACTGGGAAAAAGTAGTACAATCAACAACCACACTAATGTGGGGCTTTTGGCCAATGACTACTTCAATAGCTCCAAACTTGATTGAATATACGGCGCCATCTACTAGTGAAATGACACAAGGTGAGTCTTCAGGAACTTGGTCTGCAAGCTTAATGTACATCGGTGGAGGCAGACTATACAAGTGGAATCCTTGGACGGGCGCTTTGACAGTTAACGTTTCCATAGCACCTTTAGATTCTGGTACATTCTATAAGCAATCATCAGCAAGCAATACTGATCCATGTGTCTTATCAGTTTATAACGCTGGTAACGCAACAAATCCAAACTATCGTTTAATTAATTGGACAACACGTGGATCAACAAGCACCTTTGCTTCAAGGATACACAGTAATACAAGTTATGCAATGAGCAGCTTACCGTCGCTTATCGATTTTGAGAATTGTTTAGGAGCTTCAGTATCAGGTATAACTCAGGCAGGCGCATACGTCGGTGAAACCCTTACTGGCTATGATTTAATGACTGGACAAGTTCTTTGGACGAAGAACATTAGTGAACCAATGTATAGCTCGATTTGTGACCTAGTAGATCACGGGAAGCTAGCTACGCTATCAGCTCATGGTTATTACGTTGCGTTTGATTTAAGGACTGGTGCGCAAGTTTGGAAGGGTGAACAAATGGATTATCCATGGGGATCTGCTTCATTCGGCGCTTATTCTGCAATATCTGCTTATGGAATGATTATCCGTGAATCAATGGATGGCATCTATGCTTTTGATTGGGATACAGGCAAGAAAGTCTGGAAATACGAGGCACCATCAAATCCGTTTGAGAGTCCATATACAGGTGAAAATGGAACTTCAGTATAT
This sequence comes from uncultured Candidatus Bathyarchaeia archaeon, assembly GCA_964640475.1. Classification (GTDB taxonomy): domain Archaea; phylum Thermoproteota; class Bathyarchaeia; order Bathyarchaeales; family Bathycorpusculaceae; genus Bathycorpusculum. The sequence goes on along the minus strand of CAZXGX010000052.1, from coordinate 4,275 downwards.
GCTTTCTATTCATTCGGTGTCGGTGGTCAAGTTGCTGATGGCAAATTCTATACTTGGACATATGAACATACTGAAAGCTGGCCAGTCACAAGAGGCTGGAGTCTGCACTGCATCAATGTAACAGACGGTAAAGGTTTATGGAACATAACTGGTTGCATGACTCCAGGCGCTATAGCTGACGGCTACATGACTGCGGGAAACACATATGACGGTTACATGTACGTTTTTGGCAAAGGTAAAAGCACAACATCACTTGAGGCGCCTTCCGTAGCTATAAATCAAGGGCAAAGCGTAGTTTTGTCAGGTCAAGTCTTAGATCAATCTTCAGCTCAACCTAATACACCCTGTGTCTCAGCAGCTTCAATGGGTGAATGGATGTCATATCTACATATGCAAATGCCAATTCCCGACAACGTTATCGGTGTTCCAGTATCTTTAGACACCATCGATCCCAATGGTAATTACATACACATTGCTGACGTAACTACCGATATGAGTGGAACATATAGCGTAATGTGGGAACCAGAAATACCTGGCAAGTACATTGTTACTGCTACTTTCATGGGAGATGACTCTTACGGCAGCTCTTATGCTGAAGCCGCTGTAGGTGTTGTTGAGGCAATAGAATCAGCAGAACCAACAGCTACATCATCAATAACAATGCCGCCTTTCGAAACATACTTCATTGGAACAGCTGCAGTGATAGTTATTGCAATAGCAGTTGCAACATTTCTTTTGCTAAGAAGAAGACCTTGATATTCTTTAAGCTAAAATTAACTTTCCCTTTTTTCCTTTTGCGGACTCTTTTGGGTAGATTTTTAATGTAAGTGGGTTATTCCAGCATTTCTCGAAATTGTCTTCGTATACTTTGACTATATTTTTATCGTTTGTCCATAAAATGCATGGATATCCTGATTCAGTTGTTTGTTCTGTAGCAATCCAGACCTCTCTTCGATCTAAGATCAAGTATAGATTAAACAAAGGTTGTGGCATATGTTTAACTTTAAAGAATTTTGGGTTTGGTGCTATCTGCTTAATGGTTTTTTCTAATGTTGTTATATTTTCTCTTGTTACAGCTAATAAATATGTTTTTACTCTTCTCTCAGAAACTAAACTTACAAATTCGTATAGCTTAGTCAAAGGAGCAAACAGTAAATCTACGTCTGTAATTAATTCCAATTCTTTCTTTAATCCTGAAAATGATAAGTGCGCTCTATTTCTTATTGAATCATCTGTTGTTAATAGATTAAAACGGGCGTCATCTTCTTCCTTAGGCTGATTTTTTAATGAATTAACAAGTTCCTTGAAATTTTCTTCCAGAGTATGAAGTCGGGTGTTTGTTTTTTCTCGCTCTTTTGAAATAAGCTGGTACAATGCTGTTTCTAAAGGTATAGCTTGAAATTTAAACGGCTTCTCTATAGTTTTTGTTATTAACCCTTTTTCCTCTATTTTATGTAAAATCTTGTAAATATCTTGACGATGTAGTTTTGTTATTTTTGAAATTTTTCCAACTGAAATCGTTCCAGATTGAATTATGCATAAATAAACTTTAGCTTGATTTACTGTTAACTCGAATTCTGCTAGTTTTTTAACTAGATCTTCTTGTATCTGCATCCCTCAGCTTATACAAGTCGTTGTCCGACAACAGTATATAGTTGCTATCGATTGATAATACTTTCGATTATTTTGGCTTCTCTATTTGAGGAAAAATTTGTCATCAGTGTTCTCTTTGCAAACTTTGTTGTCAGTACCTACTTTCCACATTGCTTTATAAGGCGTAAGGTCTCAATTGCTTGAGAGAGGGGAACAGTTGATTTACTGTTTTTCCTTAAATATGGAGAAAAGGAAAAAAAATGAAAAATTTGAACAAACAAAAAATAATTGCTATTTCTTTAGTTATGCTTTTGACGGCATCAATAGTTCTAATGCTAGCGCAACCAGCACAAGCAGCCGGAGAAACCCAAGTTACAGGAGAATTACCTGACGGGGTAACACCAACAGTAACAATTGATACTTCAGCGCATTTAAGCGTACGACCTAACGTTATCGGCAAAGGGCAATCTTTGCTAGTCAACTTATGGACTTCACCAGCTACTCACGCAGCAAGAAACCACACAGACGCATATGTTATCACCATAACTGCCCCAGACGGATCAGTTGAATCATATACTTTGAGTTCTTATCCTGCAGATGCTACCGCATGGATGGAGTATGTTCCAGATCAGACGGGTACTTATCAGTTCCAGTTTGAATTTTTAGGCACATATTTCCCAGGTGCATATTTGACAGGTGGGTTCATGACTATGGGTCCAACATGGGTTGACTCAGCATACTACAAACCATCAAGCACACCAGTAACAAACATCACCGTACAAGAAGACATTGTATCTTCTTGGCAATCAGCAATGCCAACAGACTACTGGACGCGACCTGCACACGTTGAAAACAGAGAATGGTGGAGCATTCTTGGAAACTTCCCAGCAACAGGTTACGTTGCAGGAGCAGATTGGGAAACACTCTACCCAGACACTAGTCCAATGTACAATGCTAGGGGTAAATTTATCCCATGGGTAGAGGGACCAGAAACTTCACACATAGTCTGGAAGGAACAAACCGCACTTGCAGGTCTCGTCGGAGGTCAAGCAGGACAAAACGGCTACTCTAGCACACCATCAACAGTATCAATAATCTATGCTGGAAGAGTTTATGACACATATGTAAAACCTGGAACTGACAACACTTATTGGCGATGCTATGACGTTCGCACTGGTGAACTCTACTTTGAGAAAGTAGCTCAAACATATACTACTCTTTGGTTTGGCTTTTTCCCGATGACATCTGCGTTGGTTCCTGATACTATTGAGTACTCAAGTCCAACTCAGTCAGAAGTAGCTGGAGCAGAAGCAGCTGGCGCATGGTCAGTCAGTCTAATGTTACTTAGTAGTGATAGACTATACAAGTGGGATCCTTGGACTGGTCAATTAACATGCAACGTTAGTGTTGCACCAACAGGTCAAAACATTTCTTCAGGAACAATCTACATGAACTCTTATGCTCGTGATACAAGCACAATGGTCTACAGCATACAAACACTCGTAAATAACGGTGTAACCTCATATAGATTAATCAACTGGACAACAAGAGGAACATCAAGCGACTTTGCATCAAGAATAATGAGCAATACAAGTTATGCGAGAAGCAGCTTACCATCTTTAATGGATTGGACTACTGGCTACGGAGCAAGTGTCAGTGGAATATCAGTTGCTGATGCTTACGTTGGAGAAACATTGACAGGCTATAATTTGATAACAGGCGAACAAATCTGGACTAAAAACATCAGTGAACCAATGTACAGCATGATGTGCGATCTAGTAGATCAAGGCAAGCTTGCAACGCTATCAGCAAACGGTTACTATGTGTGCTTTGACTTGGCAACAGGTACTCAACTTTGGGTTGGTGATCAGATGGATTATCCGTGGTCATCATCAGGATTCGGCGCATACTCAGCACTAACTGCTTATGGCATGATTATTAGGGAGGCACAAGATGGTATTTATGCATTCAATTGGACGACTGGTGAGCAAGTTTGGAAGTATGAGGCTCCAGCGAACCCATTTGAAACACCATACACTGGCGAGAACGGTACAACAGTCTATCCATTCTACTCATTTGGAGAAGGTGGATGGATAGCAGACGGTAAAGTCTACACTTGGACATACGAGCATACTGAAAGCTGGCCCGTAACTAGAGGTTGGGGATTACACTGCATTGATGTTTGGACTGGCGAAGGCGTATGGAACATTACAGGATGCATCGCACCTGCAGCTATTGCTGATGGCTACTTAATCGGCGGCAACCAATTTGATGGCTACACATACAGCTTTGGCAAGGGCATCAGTGAAACAACTATTGAGGCTCCAATGACAGCAGCAACTCTAGGACAAAGCATCGTAATTAAAGGATCAGTGCTTGATCAATCGCCAGCTCAGCCAGGAACAGCGTGTGTTTCAGATAAAAGCATGAACGAATGGATGAACTATCTACACATGCAAGCAGCAATACCAATGAGCGTAGAAGGTGTATCTGTATCTCTAGATACTGTTGATCCAAACGGAAACTACGTACATATTGCAGACGTAAAAAGTGACATGAGCGGTACATACGGCTTTACATGGACTCCAGAAATTGCGGGAGACTACAAAGTAACAGCAACCTTCGTAGGTTCTGGTGCTTATAGTAGTTCTTGGGCTCAGACGCATGTTAGTGTTGTTGAGG
>CAZXGX010000051.1:0-14735 GCA_964640475.1 uncultured Candidatus Bathyarchaeia archaeon | reverse complement strand
AAGTCTGTAAACGTCAAGAAACGTCAATATGCGTCAATTAGCGAGCAAAAGTAGATGTCAACAGAAAAGGAGCGCTTTAAAACGTTCTTACAGAAGAGTAAGTTGTTACCCGGTGTTAGGGTGTCTGATTGCATAAACCGCTTGGTTCTACAACTATTTTTCTTTTTCATTTTCCTCTAAAGTATTATCAGCATCTGGCTCAAGCTGTTTTAAGGTTTGATTTTTTTGTTCTTCAGCGTTCAGCAGCAAGTCAATTAGCTTCTTTTCGTCAACTTCTGCTCTTGTTCGCCAATCTAAATACAGCAAGCCTTTTTCATCCTGCATCAAGTAGCCATAGCGAATATAGCGGTCAATGTTTAAGCCAATTTTCCAGTTAGGCATCTTTTCACCAAGCAGTTTTTCAACGTCTTTTCTTGCAGCTTGACCCTTATTGCTAACTATGTAGCTGATTGTTATGGATAAACCGGCTAAGTCGTCAATTCGCCAACCTATCATTTTGTCTTTAGGGTTAGAGTCCCCACGCATGGTTATGTAGAATCTGGCTTTATCAAACTCTTCAATGGTTGGTTTTTCTGGAGGTTTGCTTTCTTCTTCAAAAACCGTTTTAACTTCTAGATCCAGTGAATCCAAGTAATCATCTAGGACTTCTAGTACTTTGGGGTAGTCTGAGCCTAACGCTTTATGCAGTTCCCAGCCTTTTACGCCTGGTTTCTGATGTCGTTTGTAAAATAGCATTTGGGTTGCTCGTTTCATTTTGCTTGCGTATACGCCTTTTTTTGTCATCGTAGTTCTCCTTTTTTCCATTTTTGCCAGTCTTCAACGCTAACTGCTATTGGTACTGATGTTCCCTGTTGTGTTAAGGCTTGAGTTCTGGGTTTGTCAAATGGGATTATGAAAATTTCTTCTTCTAAACGGTTAATTTGTAGAGTGGCAAATCCGTAAGTTACTAAGAAGCTTACCAGGAACGCTCGTTGCACGGTTTCTTCGTAAGTATCTGCGCCGATGAAGTTCCAATAATAGATTTTGTTATCTTCTCCTTTTTCGGTAACTCGATTTTTTAGTTCATGCCAGTAACATTCTAGTTCCTGTGAAAATTCTTTATCCCCTAGAACTCGCATCTTGACAAGTTCTTCACGGCTAGCTGTTCCGTTAGCAACAGTTTGGGTATCGAATCCTTTCCAGCGCTCATTAATTGGCGATAGAGCTTCCCAATAGATTAAGCCATCAGCAATGCTGCGTAAACTCAAGTGTTCAATTGAGACAATAGGGTGCCAGGCGCCCAAGAATACATTAACCATGTTTTCTTTGCTTGTTTTACGAATTCTTTCTTCTAAAATAAAAGGGTCCGAGTAAAGTGAGGTTGAGCGTTGTTTAACCCATTCGCTTTGCATTTTTATGACTGATGCCAAATGGTGTAGTGCTTCAGCGTCAAGATTTAATTCGTCTGCTTGTTCCCAATCAGGAAAATATTCCTTAACCACTTTAATGATTTCATCCACATTAAGTGTAAAAGGATCAACAGTATGGTTTTCTATTGCAAGACACATCTCGATTACACGTTGCAGTTTTTCTTTGCCTAACTTTTTGTGCTCTTTATGTTCCTTATTTGACTGCATCAAACAACCTCATGTACAATTGATTTTCCTTCTATATTCTGCACTGTAATCACGTTGGCGTCTTTTTGGGCGAAAGTAATTTGGCTTGGGGTAATCACAACATACTGTGCTGAAGCATCCTTAATCATTGAAACAAGAACTTTTGCAATCATTTCACGGTTCTTGGGATCCATATGAATATCATATTCATCAACAGCGCGGAAGGGGGAACGCACATGTTGTTGTAAAGCTAAAAGGAATCCCATAGTTGCTGTTGTCCTTTCGCCGCCACTTTGCGTGTAAGCATCTAAAGCGACAGGTTTGCCTCCTTTAAAGCCTACAAAAATTTCTAAGCCTGCAGTTTCAATATCTTGAGAATTAGATAACTGCACTTCACCAGTAGCTAATGTTTGTATCATAATTTTCTGATACTCAATGTTAACGCGGTCGAGAAGATTTTGCATGACCATTCGCCAAGACTGCATTCTAGTTTTGATTTCTTCAAGGGTTTTCTCGCGGTTTTCAGCTACAACCTGAGCTTTCTCTTTAAGTTCCAAATATAATTTTGAGTAGGATTCGTACATGCGTTCTATGTCTTCGGAAATGCTTGCTAATGCTGCTAAGTGACCTTCTGTTAAACGAATTTCATCTTGAATTTCAGAGGCGTTTTTAATTACTGCAATTCGTTCGCCGAATTCTTGTGCTTTTGTAATAGATGTTTTCAAGATTATTTGTGCATCATTTAGAGAGGTTTCAATTTCTTTTAGATTAACAATAGCGTTTGCACGTTTATACTCCAATAAAGCAAGATGAACCCGTCTGTCTAAAACTTCATCTTTAACTTTACTTTGTGCGTCTTCTAAACCAACAAGTTTACCTTCAAGATCTTTAACCTGAAGATTGATTTTTTCAACTTGCTTCTTAGAGCTCTGAAGCATTTCTTTGAGGTTTTCGCTTCGAAGCAGCTTGAATTGAGATTTGTTTTGAATTGTTGCTTCTAGAATTTGTGTTTCCTTTAACAATTCACTGATGAAAGCGTTTGTTGATTGTATTCCTGCTATGTCTCTTTCAAGAATTAAGCGTTCATTAAAAATGCTTTTTTCTTTGCTTCTCAAGTTTTCAGAACTATTTTGTTGCTTGTTTAGTTGATTGATGAAGTCTTTTTTCTCGTTTTCAATTTTATCTAAAGCTTCTTGATTTTTCTGTAAATTAGCCTGCAATATTTTTATTGTGTTTTCTCGTCTTTCAACTTCTGCCCAAGCAAGTTCGCGCTCTAAGAAGCGTCTTTTAAGTTGCAACTGCTTTTTTTCTTGGTATTTTTCATATTGTTCACGCCAGTAGTTGAGTGTCTGCTCGGCGGATTCTAGAAGCTTACTAACGGATTCTTCTTGGCTTAAAATTTTTGTTAGTTTAGCTTTTGCTTGCAGCACGTTTTCACGGAATGGTTCAAGTCCAACAGCTGCTTCAACCATGTGTAATTTATCGATATTACTTAGAACACTAAATTGTTCAACCATATTTTGGTGCATAATAATTAACATGTTGTCTGGATCAACACCAAACTTTCCTAGTAATCTGTCAATATCTTGTTTTCCTGCAGCCCGATTTTCCAGTTCAAACCAGTATTTACCATCTCGTCTAAGAATTCGTGTTAGGAAAAGTTGGTCTTTGCTGTATTTTGAAACTGGACGCCTACCGCCTTGTTTACTATTGTCTAAAATCAGTGTTACACGTGCTTGATCGCTGCCCCAGCGGATTAAATCGCTAAGTTTACGGGAACGTTCTGTGTATGATTGTCCTAAACCTATGGAAATCGCTAGTAGCAAGGAGGATTTTCCTGCACCGTTGGGTCCACCAATCACATTTACGCCAGGCTTAAACGGTACTCTAGCGTACTCGTAACTCATGAAGTTTTCAAGTATAATTTCTTGGATAAGCATTATTGACTATTGTCCTCTTGTAAATTGGGAGAATAGTAGTTGAAAGCTCTATTATTTAACTAAATTGCACATGGTTGATGAAATCTCCCGCTCATTTTCCCATTTTTTTGGCGTATTTCTTATTAGTTGATGCTGAAATATAGTGAAAAAGGTTAGCTTTTTATCTGAATTGAATGTTTTATAAATCTTGCATTGAAAGCGTTTTTTTCTCTGGTTTTTTACATTTCTTTTTCTTACTTATTCCATGGCTTACTATATTGATGCCGAAGCATTTTATTTGCTGAGAGGTTGAGCAGTCAACGCATTTCTTGATGGATGTTTTTCTCATATACTATCTTATTTCCTGTTAGCTAAATAAAACTACTAGAAATTTACGAATTTATAGCCCAATTTTAAGTCGTTATGGCATTTAATGTCTTTTTGCGTACAGTTTTATTCAACGTAACATTTAAAAGACCCCTCTGCATCTCTGTTTGGCTTCCAAAAGGCAAGCGTAATATGTGCGAACAGGTCGGTACCAGTTCAATACAAGTTAACATTTGCCTGATGTAACGATAACTAACAGGAGGAAAAACTAAAGAAATGCTATCACGCGATTGTGACGGTTGCTCTCAAATGAGAGCTTGTGGTAGAAGATTCTCTATCGCTTTTAAAGGCGAAAAGGTCTACTGCCCTGATGGAACAGCCCATTTAGTCGATGGATTCTAAAATAGACCGTTTTTTTAAAACCATTTTTAATGTTTTTCCTTTTTTATTTTATTATTTATTTAATGCTTTTTTGATTTCAGCTAAAGCATCTGATAGGTCAGGGATTTTTTCTGGTTTCATCCCCTTCTTGGAAACGCTAGCGATCGTTTTATAGCCTTTTTCTTCTAATTGTTTTTCCATTGCTTTTAATGTTCGAGCGTTTCCAAAAAGCCTGCAAGTACAAAATAAAACTATTTTCTTGTTTTCAGCTCTTGGCATATTTTCGATAAAGGTTATTGTTTCTTTTGCTGGACTAGCGCCTTCAACAGGTGTACCTAAAACTATCAGATCAAATTTTTCGACTGTTGAAGGCTGTGTTGTTGTCAAATCAAACATTTCTGCCTTTGTTAAATCAGCTATAGCTTGGGCAAAACGTTTTGTGTTACCTGTTCTTGAAAGATAAAATATGCCAATATTCATGATTCTTGATAGTGTTAGTTTATTAATATATTCTTCGATTATTAGTTCTAAGGCTAATTTTAATAGTTAAGATAATCAGTATTTCTTGAGAGCGACGAGAAAATGGATTATGCAATAATCGCTGATGCTTATGAAAAAATTGAGGCAACCACCAAACGTCTAGAAATGACAGATTTACTTGTAACCCTGTTAGAATCTACCCCCCAAGAAATTATATCTAAAGTCGTTTATTTAACGCAGGGAAAACTTTACCCTGATTTCACGGGCATTGAGATTGGTATAGCAGAAAAGCTTGCCATAAAAGCTCTAGTTCGTTCTTCAGGAAGAAAGGAAAGCGAATTCTTGGAGGACCTGCAAAAAACAGGTGATTTAGGTGAAGCTGCAGAAAAACAATTAGCCAAGAAGAAACAATCTACATTCTTCTCAAAGACTCTCACGGTAGAACATGTTTACGAAACACTTGATCGAATGGCAAAAATCTCTGGTTCAGGCGCAGTAGATTCAAAGATGGCGCTTTTCGCAGGATTACTATCTGACGCATCCCCAAAAGAGGCTAAGTATCTTGTTCGAACTGTAACAGGCAACTTGCGTCTTGGTATCGCCGACATGACTGTTTTAGAGGCGTTATCGATTGCTTATGGTGGTGGAAAAGAATCCCGTGAACATGTCGAACGAGCCTACAACATTTGTTCTGATCTTGGTCGGGTCTCAGAAATCCTTGCAAGGGAAGGCTTGGAAGCGGTTAAAAAAATGCAGGTTATGGTCTTTGAACCAATAAGACCCATGTTAGCCGAGCGTTTAGCATCTCCTGAGGAGATTTTAGAGAAATTTAGTGGTAAATGTGAAGCTGAGTATAAATACGATGGTGAACGCATACAGGCACATAAGAATGATAATGAAGTAGTTCTTTACTCAAGACGTCTTGAGAATATTTCTAGTCAATACCCTGATGTCGTGGAGTTAGTTAGAAAACAAGTAGCTGCTAAAGAAGCCATATTTGAGGCGGAATGTGTTGCCGTAGATTTAGAGACTGGCGATCTGCGTCCTTTCCAAGAGTTGATGCATCGCAGACGTAAATATGGTGTAGAAGCTGCAATGGAGCAATACCCCATTTCGCTTTTTACATTCGATTTACTCTATGTTGACGGCAGGGATTTAACCCTTGACCCTTTCACGATTCGTCGTAGAGCTTTGGGAAAAACTATCTTAGTTAATGAATGTATGAGGCTTGCTACACAGAAAACTGTTAGCAATCCCAAAGACCTAGAAGATTTCTTTGAGGAAGCTATAGCAGAAGGTTGCGAGGGTTTAATTTGTAAATCCATTGCTAAGGATTCAGTTTATCAAGCTGGGAATCGTGGTTGGCTATGGATAAAGTATAAGCGTGACTACAAAAGCGAAATGACTGATACTGTGGATCTTGTAGTGGTTGGGGCTTTTCATGGAAGAGGAAAACGTGCTGGTGCATACGGTGCGTTGTTACTTGCAACTTATAATTATGACACTGATATGTTTGAAACTGTTACAAAATGCGGGACCGGCTTCACTGACAAAGACATAGCTGATCTCCATGAGATGCTACAGAAGCATGTTGTTCCACGCAAAAATTCGCGTGTATCTTCAACACTTGAGGCTGACGTTTGGTTTGAGCCTTCACTAGTGCTGGAGATTCTTGGCGCCGAAGTTACTCTTAGTCCGATTCATATGTGTGCTATGGATTCGATCCGTAAGGGTAGTGGTTTGGCAATTCGTTTTCCACGGTTTACAGGTAAATATCGAACAGACAAAAGTCCTCAGGATGCTACTACATCAAAAGAAATCATTGAAATGTATCAAGGTCAATTAAAACAAGTCAGTCAATCCTAAATGTTTGTCTTAGGCTAAAGCTGATAAGCTCCAAACGCTAACATTAGCTATTGAGGGAAACAGTATTGTCTCAAGACTCGGAAAGAATGAAATCACTTATCGCGTTCAAGAAGCGTCTCGAAGATAGGCTTGAAGCGTTAAACGTTGAAACGAAAGAGACCCAAGATGCATTGGACACTGTTAACCAGATGTTGCTTGAAAAAGGCTTCAAACGTGGAGACATAAAAGAGGTGCCATTAATTCCGCCGAACTTGCCTAAAGAGGTTATTTTGCCCAAACAAGAAGTCGAGTTTGATATTCCAATTGATAGCAAACCTGCAATGGCATCTGCTGTTACACATGTTCAGGGTCCTCATGAAAGAGAGAATGTTGTTCCACTGAAAACAATGAATGAAGAACCATTAGCACTCATTTATTTTGATAAAGACTCAATCCATGTTATGCCTGATGAAAGCAAAAAATTTAGTGCCAACACACCACCGTTTACGAACTTTTTGGTAGAAAAAGTCCTATCTAAAATGAAAGAAAAGGATGCTGAATTAGTTCGAAATCATCAATTAGCAGCTGACAAGGCTTTCTCATTTGATGTTGTCAAAGAAGAAGATCTCATAAGAGAAATTATCATTAATAATGTTGATGACGAGCGGTTAAAAGAATTAAAATCAAGTATTCGTTGGACGCTTGAAAAAATGTTTGAAAAAATGAAAAGCTAAATTATAGTAAATGTTTGTTTATTGCGTTTTCAATGTTTCTTTTAGGGCATAAACCAACAACTCTTTCTACTTCTTGACCATCCTTGAAAATGATCATTGTTGGTATGCTGAAAACTTGAAACTTCTCAGCTGTAGCTGGGTTTCCATCAACATCAAGCTTACATACTAAAGCTTTTCCAGCGTACTCTTTAGCAACTTCCTCAACAGTTGGCGCCAAAGCTCGGCATGGACCACACCAAGTGGCCCAAAAATCAATAAAAACTAATTTATTGTTTTTTATTGTTTCTTCAAAGTTTGCGTCCGTTATATGAAAAGGTTGATTACTCAACTATCTAACTCTCCTAATCTTAATTCTATTTTTGTGTGATATAAACCGTTCGTGTAAATATTAGGTTACTCTTTAGTATCTAAGCTCTTTCTTTAACATGCCTATCCATGAATAACTTGTTAAATATGTGTGAAATTAGGCGAATGCCTGACTTTTGTTAAAATATGCTCTGTAATATGTCGATTTTTGGAATAATCGGTTTATAAATCTTATGTATAGTCTGTATTAAGAAAGGAGATTGAAGGGAGAATTAGTCTATGCAAACGCAAGTAGCTTCGCTATTGATGATAGTTTCATCAGTAATGTTGGCCAGTGTTGTAGTAGGTTTTGCCGTATGCCTAACTGAGCAAACAGTAAGTTTGGATGATAATTCACAAATAGAACGTATTCAAAGCCTACAGGAGCAAATGTTAAACCAAACTAACACTTGGCTTGATGGATTTGAAAATGATGCTTTTAACCAAACAATATCTGATCCTTAAATATTCTATTTTATTGTTCTTTGATATAATCTGCTAATGTTTTATTTTCATATCCTCTTATTGCTTCATATACGCTATTGGTACTGAAATTTTGGAAACTAAGCAAATTGGCGGCTGAAGAATACAAAAGCATCAAATATTTTCTAATATCTGGATGGATGTTTCTATCAAGCAAATGCTCTGCTTTAACCCTGCGTTCAAAACGCTTATTCTTTTCATCTGTAAATAAGAAATTAACATTATTGCCTGCATGGATTTCTACGTCTTTTTTCAGTAACTGCTCTGCAGCTATCAGTTGACTTACGTGTTGTTTGTAATGTTTAGGGCTATTAGACAGTCGTTTTGAAATTATCAAATCTGACATGGGCACTTGCCCATTGATGAGTTTTTGTCGATAATCTTTAACCACTTTAAGTGCTTCCGGAATTTTTTGTTTAAGTACCTCAACGTTATCTGCTGAAGACAACGCATTAATCATGTCCATTTGGGCATTGTAAATGAAGCGCGGAGTATCTCTTCGGCGAACCTCTAAACCTCTTGCTTTTATTTTGCCGTTTTTCAATGCACCAAAATACCGGTTAAGAACACTTATTCTAGGGCGCATCTTTGAAGGCAAAAAAACAATCCATTTATATTGTCCTTCAAAATTTATGGGGATGTCAATTTTTTTAGAAATTAACTCGCTAAGTTTACTATAATCTTCTATGGTTGCATCTTTCTTTTTAAGCCAAAGCGAATCTACTATGCCGTGCAGAACCTCAAACTCTTCATCTTCAGCAATATGAGCTGCTTTAAGCAATGTTTCCCTAGCAAAAGCGCATACACCAATGTGTCCATCAACTGTGCCGAATTTCGAGTTGCTAAAACCTAAATAGCCAAAACAGGTAACCAGCACCCACTTTAAAGCCATCTGCCTCTTATTATAAACCTGTTTAAGCTGTTTATCTGCAGTTTCATCTCTTAATCGTTTATATTTTAAACGTTTTGAAAGAGCTAACTTGACAGTTTTAGGAACCATACCTACACGTTTAGTGCATATATGATAGTTTAATTCTGGGATCCTTACCTGTGAATCTGGGCAGCATTTACAAAGCACGGTTTCTGCAGAAATATTGTATTTTTGCATTAATGCCGGATACATAGAAGAAAAATCTAGTTCGCCAACACAATCATATACTCCGCATCGCGGTTCAAAGACAAAGCCGCCTCGATCGCCAACAAGTAAATCGTAGGCTGACTTGAATGTTTCAGGAATCTTCTTGTTTCTTGGCAACAAAATATCCTCTTTTATAGCTTGGTAGAATTGTATTGAAGACATACTTGAGCCAATGGAAAATCGTGCCGCCGTGTGCAAGGGAACTCTGCAGGTCCGCGCTAACTCGATGAATCCATCAAGGCCTGATTCCTTAATAGCGAAGGTGTTGTTTTCATCGAGATGTATTCTGCCGTACAGTCGTACAGTACCAGCTCGGTAGAACGTGCGACCGTAAGAAAAAAATGTTCTGCCGCCTGCCGTTTTGCGGCTAAACGGTGTGTTATCTCTGCTCAAAACAAATGCGTTGAAAACATCGTTTAAAGTTGCCCTATGAATAAGATAAGGGAAAAGGTACGAATCACCTGCATTTGTTAAAATAATGTCTGGATCTAATTCTTTAACTGCATAGACTAGCTGAAGCAGTTTTGTGGCTTCATCACCATAATCAATTATCATCTCTTTTTCGTTTTTCTGTAGGCGAATTTTTTCAATTTTGTCATCAAACGTGGGAACTAATCCTGCTTTAGCTATGTCTACATCAAGGTGTATACTGCTCAGGTGGGGCATTGTATAGTTGGTGCTTTCTACTGAATCCAGCAGTGAGTAGGTTAAACCTGTTTTGCAAATTTTAACTTCAATAAAAGCCAAAGGAAAAAGGTCATGACTGTAAAGGTATGCACGGTCAGTTGGTATATCGCAATTGTGTAGTTCATAACGTAAATAGTCACCTAAACGCAGAATTTCCTGTGTTAAGGCAGGTATCTGGCGACCATCCTTAACAATTAATTCTAATACTCTTGATTTTTCAATATCGGATACTTGAACATACTTGTAAGTGAATTGGAATTGTACAATCTTTTGATTGTTAAATAGTTGACTAACTAAGCGTTCAAGGTCATCTTGTTTGCCTGAAATGTAAATAGATGGTTGAAACCCATCAGTTAATCTGATCCTTTTACCCTTTTCATCTATAATCCATACTGCCACTTTCCCGATCTCTATGGGGTAAACATCAAGAAGCCAGCCTTTTACGCTACTGCTGGTACCTTCTATGTTACTGTTTAAGTTCTTCAAGTTTCTTCTCAAGCTTTTTTATTTGATTTTGCTGAGAAACCAGTATCGACATTATCATTGGCTCAAACAGTATAGGTCTAGTAGCGTTGCTTCCAGCTGAGGCTAAGCTTAGGCATGCATCCATTAAAAAATCAAAGGATTCCTTATCTTCCCTACGTAGAGCCTTTGCAAAGCCACTCCAGCGTCTGATTTCATCTTCAACTGCCATACGGTAAGATTCAACTGTTTTTCCCGTGGACAGTGCCTCCTTTCAAAACGTTTTGTTTCATTCGCATGCATCTCCCTTTATTGAAGGATTTTAAAAAGAGGCGTTTTTTGTTTTTAAATAAATTCTTCAAACAACTACTGGGTGCCGGTGAGAGTGAAGTAAAAATAAGCGATATTCAGGGGACTTTAGACAAACTAAAAAAAAAGAATTATCTTTGAGGTCTAATTATGCTTCTAAAAGCTTCAAGAAAATCGCTTTTGCTGAATATAGTCTGTTTTCTGCTTGTTCATAGATGACGCTTTTTGGATTTTCTATGGCTTCAACAGCTATTTCATATCCTCGATGGATTGGCATGTCATGCATGATGAAGGCGTCGCTGTCTTTGAGTAGTTTTGCGTTTATTTGGTAGGGCATCATTAGTTTGATTCGTTTCTCTTTTTCTGCTGCAAATTTGGGGTCGGTGAAGAATTCCATATCTATCCATGTGTCAGTGTAAACAAAATCAGCATCGGAAACAGCCTTTTTTAGCTCCATTGTTGATTCCCAAAGGCCCGTTTTCTTTGCATTATCCATTAGTTCTTGGTCTTTGGAGGCTTCATTGAAGATTGGTGTAATAGTGGTGATTTTTGCACCAACTTTTGTGCAGCCTTCAATGAGCGAATTGCAGACGTTATTGTGAACTCCAATATAGACTAATTTAGTGCCTTTTAGGGTGCCTTTTTTTTCTTTCATTGTTATTAAGTCCGCTATAGCTTGGCTTGGATGATACTTTTGATCGCAACCATTAATGACTGGTACACGGGAAGATTTTGCCATCTTTATTAAATCAGAATTATATAGCACTCGAGCCATGATGCAGTCAACATTTCGGGACAGGTATCCCATTTCATCCGCCAAGTCTGCCATGGTTAAATTGGTTGTTCTCCAATCAATAAACAAGCCGTGCCCTCCAAGCTGTGTCATCGCAACTTCAAAAGAAACCCTTGTCCGAGTGGATGTTTTCTGGAAAATAAGCGCTGCAGATTTGCCTTCAAGGGCTTTTTGGTACTTTTTAGGGTTAGTTTTTATTTCAATTGCTTTATCAACTAACTTTGTAAGTTCCTGATTAGATAATTCTTTAAAGTTGAGTAAATGCATTATTTTGCCTTCTTTAACCGTAACTGCGTAATCGAATTAGCAATTATAAGTTTTATGTAAAAACTTTTATCCCTGTCATACTGCACCAGATAAAGCGATAAAGAATGATACTGCTGGTTGCCTCCAATAAAGACATAGCAAGTTTGAATATCAAGAAACAAATCCTAAAAAACTATAACTTTAACGAAACAGGGGATAAATATCAACAAAACCTGATCTATAAGGCTGAATTGAACGGCAAAAATGTTACCTTGATGACACTGAGTCAGGAAGCTGTAACTGCCCAAAACTTGCCAGAAAGCTTTCCAGAAGCAAACCTTATAGTTTTTATTTCAAGGCATAGCAGTCAAACAGGGAAACCAACCCTGACAGTTCATACTCCGGGAAACTTTGCCGAAGCTCAATTAGGCGGTTTACCAAGAGCTGTCTCAGTTTCACCTGCTCATGCTATGCATGCTGCATTAAGAACTCTTTCACACTATAAAGAAAAAATGAATCTTCAATATGCTGTATCGTATGAATGTACCCATCATGGTCCATCCCTAAAAGTGCCTGCGATGTTTGTAGAACTAGGTAGTTGTGAGCAACAATGGCGCGATATCATAGCAGCAGAAGCTGTTGGGCATGCAGCAATCTGTGCAATCTCAAATTTTAATCTCTCAGATGAATCTGCTGTGCTTGGGATAGGAGGAACTCATTATAACCAAAAATTCACGGAGCTGGCACTAGAAGGTAGAGCCGTTTTTGGGCACATGGTTCCAAAATATGCAGTTTCCAAGGTTGATTGTGAGATTCTGACGCAATGCAGGGAAAGAACACTAGAGAAAGTTTCATTGGCTCTCCTTGATTGGAAGGGAATAAAAAGTGAAGACAAACCCGCCCTAATCCAGGCATTAGAAAAAGCTAGATTAGAATACCAGAAGATTTAGCAATGAAACAAAAGTTTAATAATCTAATGTGTGTAAGCTTTCAAATCTTAAAAGTTACAGTAACGTTTATTATTCCAAAATGAAATCATGAGTGTGCGGTAAAGTATGGGTATAAAATCATGGATATCCCAGGCGTCTAGGACTCTAAAGTTAGCTGTTAAACCAGACAGAGAAGAGCTTTGGCTCTCAATAAAAATCAGCATCCTCGGCATAGGTGTCATCGGTTTAATAGGTTACGTAATAAAATTCATATCATTTGCGCTAGGATCTTAGAAAGGATGACAAAAATATGCAGAAAAAAGAAGAGCAACAGCCAATAACAAAAATCTTTGTAGTAAAAACCACCACTGGACAAGAACGTAACGTGGCGCGATTAATTTCCGCGAAAGTAGAAATGACCCATATTCCCATAAAAGCTCTTCTTATACCAGATACATTGAAAGGTTATGTATTCATCGAAGCTGAAGGGCCACACCTTGTGGAGGAAGCAATAGCAGGCGTAAGACATGTGCGCTCCAGAATTCCTGGCTTAGTCAGTTTCAGTGAAATTGAACGCTACATTGTTCGCAAACCAGTAATGGAAGACCTCGGTGAAGACGACGTAGTCGAGATCACTGGTGGGCCATTCAAAGGTATGCGTGCAAAAATAACACGTTTAGACAAATCTAAAGGTGAAGTAACATTAGAGTTGCTTGAAGCAACCTTTACTTTGCCTATTACAGTACATTCAGATTATGTAAAACTAGTAGAAAAAGCAAAAGCATAAAGTGAAATAAAATGGCAGATAAAAAAGTTGTAGAATTAATC
This sequence comes from uncultured Candidatus Bathyarchaeia archaeon, assembly GCA_964640475.1. GTDB lineage: Archaea > Thermoproteota > Bathyarchaeia > Bathyarchaeales > Bathycorpusculaceae > Bathycorpusculum. The sequence continues at coordinate 1,234 of CAZXGX010000051.1, read as the reverse complement.
GTCAGCGGCGGTCAAGCCAACGCAGGTCCACCATTAGGTCCAGCTCTTGGTCCATTAGGTGTCAACATAGTGGCTATTGTAAACAAAATCAACGAAGTCACAAAAGAATACGCTGGGATGAAAGTCCCAGTAAAAATTGCTGTTGACACAGAAGACAAAACCTTCGAAGTTACCGTCGGTACCCCCACAGCGTCCGCATTATTAGTTGCTGAACTAAAAATTGAGAAAGGCTCAGGTACACCCAATACTGTTAAAGTTGGTGACCTCTCTATGGAGCAAATGGTTCGTATTGCAAAAATAAAGGCCCCTCAACTTTTAGCACCAAACATCAAGTTAGCAACTAAAGAGCTGCTCGGCACATGCGTCAGTTTAGGCGTAACCGTTGAAGGCAAAGATCCACGAGACGTACAGAAGGAAATTGACGCTGGCACATATGAACAGCTATTTGGTAGCGAATAATGTTAGGCGAATATTTTTATAAGTGGGTTCCAATCCCTCATTGGTTCGAGGCTTAAAAATGCCCTTAGATAACAAAACACTATTAGAAGCAATCAAGCAGGCAAAGTCGAAGTCTGGTGGAAAGAAGTTTAACCAGGCAGTAGACATGATCTTAGATATTCAAGAGATCGATATGAAGGCTCCAGAAGGTAAAATCCAAGAAATTGTTGCACTTCCAAAGCCAACTGGTAAACCAAACAAAATCTGCATTGTTGCTTCAGGCGAGTTTGCACTAAAAGCGCGTGCTGCTCAAGCTGATTTCGTTGTTGAAAAAGCGGACCTTGAAGGATTAACAGGTAAAAAGAAAGAACTACGCAAGTTAGCTTCAGAATATGATATTTTCATTGCTGAGGCACCTTTGATGCCACTTGTCGGTAGGATTTTGGGTCCTGTTTTAGGTCCAAGAGGTAAAATGCCTATTCCCGTTCCGCCAAACGCTGATATTAACGCAATTCTTGCAAGAAACCGTAATACAGTTGTTGTGCGTATGCGTAGTCAGCCAATAATTCAGGTTTCTTTTGGAACCGAACAGATGAAGGATGAAGAATTAGTTGAAAATGCACAGGCGATTCTTCGTGTATTGGATGGAAAATTGAAACGTGGCTTAAAGAACGTTAAGTACATGTTTATAAAAACATCCATGGGTGAGCCTGTTAAAGTTAAACCATAAAACTATTGAGTGATACATAATGCCATCGCAACAAGTGTTAGAAGAAAAATCAAGTGAAGTAAAAGA
>CAZXGX010000050.1:0-14756 GCA_964640475.1 uncultured Candidatus Bathyarchaeia archaeon | reverse complement strand
CGATGAAAACCACGTAGCTTACTTAATCTGATATCCTTTCAAGTATGAACTTGAAAGCTGTCATGTCAAATTGTTTTTGAGCATATTTTTTATAAGCGACAAACTTTTGTATTGAATAGACTAAAATTCGGAGTAATCATGTTTGACTGTTTATTATGTTCCTTGGGATGCTAGCAAAAATCTACTTGAAGAAGTAGAACGCCTCTACGAAGAAGCAGGAGCATTCGATTGTATTGAAAAAGACGATTTAGTAGCTATCAAATTGCATGTGGGTGAACTGGGTAACCCAAACTATGTACAACCATTTTTTGTACACAGCATAGTGAGTAAAGTCAAGGAAGCAGGTGGCAAGCCTTTCCTTACTGACTCAAACACATACTACCATGCCCAACGCCACAATGCTTATGATCACATGAAAACAGCCTTAATGAACGGCTTCAACATGGCACCATTTATTGTTGCAGACGGCTTGAAAAGCGAAAACTACCAAACTGTAAAAACAAAAGGCATCCTAACCGAAATTGAGGTTTCAGGAACCATCGCAGAAGCAGACGCAATGATAGTAATCTCTCACAATAAAGGTCATGAACTCAGTGGTTTCGGGGGAGCTATAAAAAATCTTGGTATGGGCTGCACTTCAAGAGCAGGAAAACTGCGGCAACACCGAACAGTAGGTATAAAAATAGACCAATCCAAATGTAATGGTTGCGGAAAATGCCGTGAAGTCTGCGCAGATAATCTCCCCGAAATTATTGAGGGCAAAGCAAGAAACACTTCGTCTTTATGCATGTGCTGCCCAGTCTGCAAAGAAGAATGTCCAATGGATGCAATAAGTTTCATTAATCAAGAAAACATTTGCAAAGCATTAGCTTCAGCCGCATATGGCGTACTTTCCACTTTTAAACCACACAAGGTCTCCTACATCAGCTTCGCTAAAGATATAACTTCATACTGTGACTGTTTACCAAACCCTGGAAATCCAGTAATGAACGATGTAGGCATATTCGCTTCTGATTCACCTATTTCAGTTGATGCTGCATTCCTTAACATGGTTGACTACAAAATCTTTAACAAACTATCAAATGTGGATTGCATGACGCAAATTGTTGAGGCAAGAAATATCGGCATAGCTGGAGAAATCAAGCCTAAAATAGTAAAAGTTTAGCTTTTACCTTCCTTCTCCCAGTAATACATGAAAGCATCTTTCACCCATGCAATAAACGCTGGATCACTACCAAAAAAGCCTGCGTAATCTACTTTTCCATCAATTTGCAGAAAGCATATACCTGCAAACTTTTCAGTCATCACCATTACTGCTGGAAGTCTTGAAAGAGCACGCATCTGCACATTCTTTGGCAAACCCAACAAGTCTTTACTAGATGGAAAACGGCTTTCTAGAATCAAAAACTTGAAGTTCAATCCTTCCCGGACTTTTTCATCCATTTTTGAAGCCATAAACTCAGGAATTGTTCCCTCAGCCATACCCAACCCAATTTTTTCCGCATCTAGGTATGCTTGTTGGCTCTTGTTTAAGTTGGCAATTGTATCAGTACTAAAATTAGCCTGTGAAAGCTCACCTAATCTACTTATTAATTGAATTGGCAACCGCATAATGTTGTGAGTTGAAAAATACTCCTTATGCTTAGAGATGAACTCTAAGGAGGAAGAGAGCTCCATTACAAGTTTGCCGTATTCAGAAATTGTGAATGCGCCATCAGGTTGTCTGTTCACAAGCAAAGCATTACTTAAACGTTCCAACTGCCTAAAAACTTCAGTTGCAGTCACATCTAGTCGGCGAGCAATTTCCTGCATTTTCAAATTCTCTTTCTGCAATAGCTGCAGAATAGAAAGTCTACTTTCGCTTGCAAGCTCAAAAAACAGCTTATCCAAACTTGAATCTTTCTCCAAACCTTATCACCGAACCTAAACTTTTGACGTTGATACTTACTTCTAAGCATTCTCATCAAATAAAACTAATCACAATTCACGCCAATATGCTACTTGAGGAAAAGAAAATGCAAGAAAAAACAAACAGCAAAACACGGATCTTCTCGATTGAACTCAAATCGAAAAGAAATCTCAAAAACGTCACATTAAACAACGGCTCAAAAGACAGCGTTCTTTTAGAAGGTTCAATCGGCGAACTAATAACTGCAAAATTTGCTGAAGACGTAATCTTAGAGGTCATCGGAAAAGACGGCGTTCTACGAATAGACCTCGGAGAAGAAGAAATCCAAAAAACACCAAACCCTACAAGCCAGGTGATAAAGTTATGAGAACACTTGCTTTAGAAGCTTCAGCTTTAGGCATCTTTTCAGAATTAGGCGATTCCTTCTTTGGTATCTCAGATGGATTAATCGCACTTGTACCAAATTATCAAACAGCAAAAAGAGGTGTAACCTCCTGAATAAAGCATTAATCATTTACGGTACAAGATACGGCGCGACTGCTAGTACCTCACACGAAATCGCAAAAATCCTTCACCAAGAAGGGATAGAATCCCAAATTGTAGATGCAAAAAAAGAAAAAATCAAAGACATTAACAGCTACGATTTAGTCATTGTAGGCAGTGGAATACAAATCAATCGATGGACAAGCGAACCAGAAGACTTCCTAAAAAAATTCAGAAAAGAATTAGCATCAAAAAAATTAGCACTATTCGTTTGTTGCGGATCCGCATCACAAACAGATCCAAACCAACCTGAAAACGCAGAAAAAATGAAAAGAAAATACCTAAACGAAAAAGCCGCGCAGTTTGGTTTACAGCCAATAGCATTAGGTTTCTTTGGAGGAGTCTACAACTATAACAAGGAACCTTGGTGGGCAAAAAAAGCTCTAGAAGCAGACAGACCAAGAGTAGAAGCCACATACAAACAATCAGAACCAGGTGTTTATGACACAAGAGACTGGAATGGTATTCGCAGTTGGGCAAAAGAGCTATCACAGAAAATGCTTGCCTAAGAAGCTCTTTTTCTACTCTTTTCTAAATTATTCATCAATAACTTTTCTCATTTTATTATGGCACGTTCTTATAGCTCCAAAGACAGCATTCATCTCATTGGTGCCAACATTGCCAAGACTCACAGACCCCCTGCAAGTAAAAGGCTACACTCTAAGAAACCGAATAGTGTTACCACCCATGCAAAGTGGACGAGCAGACTTCGACGGCTCAGTTACCAATAAATTAATCAACTTTTACCTTCGCCGCTCAGCCTTCACTGGACTGCCTATTGTTGAGCACGCATATATTTCACCAACGGGTAAGATAGGTCCAAAACAACTAGGTATATACGATGACTCCTTAATCGAAGGATTCAGGAAACTCGCAGAAAGCATACACTCTGTTGGGGCTCCAGCGGTTGTGCAGATTTCTCACGCTGGAGGCGTAGCAAACAAAAAAGTCATCAATACCCAGCCAGCAGGGCCATCATCAGCAGGAAAAACCCGCATGCTAGAAGCTTGTGAACTTCAAACAATCGCTGAAGAATACGCTTTAGCTACTGACCGCGCAGTAAAAGCAGGATTCGACGGAGTTGAACTTCATGGTGCCCACGGTTACCTGCTCTGCCAATTCTTTTCACCGCTTCTTAACAAACGAACAGACGAGTTTGGTGGCAGTCTAGAGGGTCGTATGCATTTTCCATTATTGGTTGTAGAAAAGGTTCGAAAACATCTTGGAAACAAACTTTTGCTTTACCGTTTAGGTTCCGATGACTTGGCACCAAAGGGCACACATATTGAAGATTCAATAATCTTCGCAAAAAAGCTTGAAGAAGCAGAAGTAGACATCATTGACGTTTCAGGAGGCATGTGTGGCAGCGAACCAAAACAACTTAAAAATGTCACGGGATACTTTATTCCTCAAGCAGAAGCAATTAAACAGGCTATTAATGTGCCAGTTATCGGTGTAGGCGGAATCACTGAGGCTGAATATGCTGATAAACTGGTCAATGATGGCAAGGTGGATTTAGTGGCTGTTGGTAGGGCTTTATGGAAGGATGCACAGTGGGCTGAGAAAGCAATTGAAAAATTAACCAAAACTTTTCAATAACTGATTAATAAAGTGACTATCGGCAAAACTAAAATAGATAGTTCGTTTAAGAGACTGTTAAGGTGCTTCTGAATGCTTGATTTGAACGGTAAAATAGCAGTTGTAACCGGTGCAGGACGTGGCATCGGTAAAGAAATAGCTCTAACATTAGCAAGAGCTGGAGCAAAAATAATTTTAACAGACATTACAGACTCAGTTTTTGAGGTCGCCAAAAAAATCGAAGAAATTAAATCTGAAGCATTCCCAATCAAATGCGATGTTTCCAACGTACAACAAACTGAAAATTTCACAGAAGCTGCAATAGAGCGATTTAAAAAAATCGATATACTAGTTAACAACGCTGGAATTTATCCACAAAAATCCTTCATGGAAATGACAAACGATGACTGGAATAAAGTGCTACAAGTTAATCTATATGGAGTTTTTCATTGCACCAAAACTGTTCTTCCAGGAATGATTAAACAAAAATACGGAAAAATAGTTAACATTGCATCAATCGCAGGCGCAGTAGTAGGCTTTAGTAATTTAGTTCATTACTCCGCAAGCAAAGCCGCAGTAGCTGGTTTCACTAAATCTCTAGCTTTAGAAATCGCACAATACGGAATAAACATTAACGCTATTGCTCCAGGACCAATTGATGTTTCAGAAATCCCAGTTGATGAAGTCATATTTACTCAACTAACTAAAACCATTCCAATTGGCCGAATGGGCAAACCCGCTGATATTGCTAATCTCGCGCTCTTTCTAGTAAGTGATATGTCAAATTTCATTACGGGCCAATGCATTGTTTCTGACGGAGGATACACCCTCCCATAAAAAGCACTTATCAAAGATAGACAAATATTTTCTATTTTTTTTTGCTTTTTTTAAGCTATACTTTTAACTTGCAAAATTATAAGTGCAATAGTCTCCAAAAGATTTTATTACCTTAACATCAAAACTGACTTATGGCTGAACCAATTGAAATGGCAATAGAAGTCATCTTTGCTGTCCTTGTATCATTTTTAGCTGGGGAAATTGCTATCCGATTTATTACAAAAATTGCTAAAAGAGCCAAGGTTCCAAAACCAGTAACTCGCAATGTTCGGGAAGTCATCACAACTGTTTGGTTTGTTATCTCATTAGCATGGGTTTTACAGATACTTGGCTTAACTTCAATACTTACATCCTTAACTGTTTCAGGTATCGTTGGCTTAGCCATATCTTTAGGGCTCCAAACCACACTTTCAAATATCATCGCAGGTATCTTTCTTCTACAAGACAACGCACTTCACACAGGCGACATTATACTTATTGGAACCGTCAAAGGTGAAGTCGTCAAATTGGGATTAAGAAACACTTGGATCCGAAATGAAACAGGCGAAATAGTGATTGTCAGTAATTCTTCGCTTTCAGCTGGGCCTTTAACTAATTATACCGCGAAGGATAGACTAAACAAGAAATTAAGCAGCGACGATTAGTTAAAAATAATAGAAAAGTTTGTTAGGATTCTATTCAGCCTCTGCCGAGGCATCAACTATGCTTTTTATTTCCTTGTTTAATCCTTCAGGCAAACCCAAAATACTCACATCCATGAAACCACGAATAATCAATGAAACAGCCTGCTCCCGCGACAGTCTTCTAGTCATCAAATATGTAATTTCTTTCTCACTAATCTTGCCAACAGCCGCTTCGTGAGTGATTTCAACACCTTTCTTTGTTGCAATAAGCTCAGGAATAGACCACATAAACGACTCGTTATCCATGATTAATCCTTTACATTCCAAATGACCCTTGCAGTCAGGAGTGTTACCTTCAATCATGCCGCGAACTATCATCTTTGAACCTTCACGAGCGATTGCTCGGCTAACCATTTCAGCTTTGCTGTCTTTTCCTGTTAGTACTGCTTTTGAGCCAGTATCTAAGAGGCTGTTTTTGTGACCGTAGAGAATGCTATTGAAGACAACTCTTGATTTATCGCCGGTGCAGTATGCAATTGGGTACATTTGTACATCACGGACTGGGCGCATACAAACGTAGTTTGAAACAAATGTGGCATTGTCTTCTATTATAGAGGCACTTCTAGGTCGTACAAGAGTCTGTTCGCTCCATTGATGAATCATTGTGAAGTTCAGCATAGCGCCTTTTTTAACGTATACCTCTGAGATGCCAATATGTGCCGCGTTTGGAACGCTTGAGTGTTGGAGACAACTGGTGATTATATGTGCTTTTGAGTCTTCTTCAGCAATAATTATGTTATGTACTCTCTGCTCAAGATTTTTCTGAGTAATCAAAAGGCAAGATTGCAAAGGGAAATCAATTTCAGCGCCTTTAAGAATTCTCATAAAATAGCCGCCGCTAAAATCTTCAGCAACCTTCTTAGTATACTCATCCTTATCTCTGCTTACAAGTTTCCAGCGGTATTCTTCAAGCCACGGGTACTTTTTTAAAGCAGCTTTAATGTCCATAAGCTCGATTTTGCCCTCATAGAGCTCGTTAACTTTGGCAGCTATGGTTTCTTGATTAACGTGTACAAATGTTCCTGAACGGTTTTTTTCGTCAGTTTCAAGACCAGCTTTTTGTGCCTCTTCAAGGATTTGATGCGGTAGTTTAGTTAGGTTACTTTCTTTGCTCACTTTTCCATCCCTCACCTATTCTTATTCTGCATGCAACACATTCCTCGTATCCTAAACGCTTAATTTCTTCGTAGATGCGCATTGGCTCTTTAAAACAGTGGAATTGACCATTAAGCAGAATGCATCCATATGCCGCTTTAATGTGCTCTAAAATGTCCCCCTTGTGAGTGATAATCAACGCTGAACCACCTGAGCGTTCAATATAATTTTGTATTTCAATAGAGATCATCTTTAAACTTTCAACATCTACCCCTGAGTCTGGCTCGTCAAGAAGAAGCAGTTTTGGCTTAAGGAAAATTAACTGCAAAATTTCTGAACGCTTTCTTTCTCCACCGCTAAAACCCAAATTTACGTCACGACTCAAAAAATTGGTCAATCGGAAAGCTTCAATCTGTGCCGTCTCTTCTGAACTGAAATCGTCAGAGGCAGCTTTTCCTAAGCAAAGCTTAAGCAAATCACCTAACTTAACTCCAGTTATTTCTGGCGGATTTTGGTAGCTTACAATTATACCTAATTTTGCTCGTTCGTCAACACCTTTGTTTGTAATATCAATCCCTTGAAATAGGATTTTACCAGCAACAATTTCATACCCTGGCAACCCCATTAAGGTGCTAATGAGTGTTGTTTTCCCCGAACCATTAGGTCCAAAAAGGATGTGGCTTGCGCCTTCTCTAAGATCAAAGTTCAAATCTTTAAGAATGAGTTTGCCTTCAACTTTTACTGATAAATTTTTAACTTCAAGCATGGCCATGTTTGGTCATCAAGAATTGATCTGTATAGTAAAATATACCTTTTTTGGAGAAAAAGTAATTATCATTATTAGGCAATGTCTGGTTTTATTGTCTTTGTCTGACTTACGGTTGCGAGGTTTTTGGCTTGATTTGGTTTATATGCACTTATTTTTTAGATAAAAAAATTGGAAATTAATTGTTTCCTCGTAACTAATTAAAATCATGTGTGAACTGCTGTTTCAGTTCGTGTTACAGCATTCATTTTATGGATTGCTTCACGGATACGCCTGATTTCTTGAACGTCCTTTGCTTCGGCGTAAAGTATGACATCATAAGATCCCATTACAGAATGCACAATTTTGACGCCTTCAATTTTTTGTGCCTCTTGAACAGCAAGAAACGCTTGTCCCTTCTTAGTTCTGATAAGCATGTAGAAAGGGATAATCATTGGTTTCTCCTCAATAATAATTAGAAAAACTAAAATGTAAGTTTTTTGTTTCTCAAAAACCATTAAATTACCTGTCAGTTAGCTAAATCAATAGAAAATTGCGTTATTCATGTCAAATTGCGTTTTTTATGTTAAAAAACAAAATTATCTATCTGAACTTTTGGAGGTTATTTACGACGTATTCTCTACAAATGTCCTTAAAAATTAAATTTTTCATTAAATTTGTGGCTTAATTGCCTAATTTTTGCGTAAAACTGTCTATATTTTACGATGTATATTATATTAGTTGCAGGTCGGGGAGCACGCTTTAAAGGCGATGCATTGAGGCAAAGAGTATATCGATTAAAGCAGCGAAAAATCGGTATGCGATTAAGAATCTGCTTCAATGGGCTGCACAGCGATGTTGCATCGAGGCTTTGAGCAACATGGTCAAAACGGTGAAAGACCATGAAGCGATCAAGACAAGCCTTAATGGACCGTGAACAACATTAAGGCTTAGACTCGGCCTGCAACTTTGTATTTTTTGCGTTTTTGTATGGATGATTTTGTAATTATTCATTTGATTAATTTTTATTTCGTATTCTGGATGAATATTGATTTATTATTAAAATTTGCTTTTTAAATTAGTCACATGATCATTTTTCTATTTATTATCGGATGTTTGTTTAGTATTTATTTATTTAAGATTACAAATGGATAGTTTTATATATTGCGATGAAATAAATGCACAGGTAACAACTCAAAATGGGAGACATTTGTCAAAAAGGTGAATAAAATATGGCGGCAGGAGATATAGCGTGGGTATTAACCTCAACAGCATTAGTCATGTTAATGACACCAGCATTAGGCTTCTTTTACGGAGGCCTAGTCAGAAAGAAAAACCTCGTCTCAACAATAGTTCAGTGCTTCATAATCTTTGCAGTAATAAGCATAATTTGGGCTCTATGGGGCTACAGCTTAGTATTCGGCACAAGCATAAACGGCATAATAGGCTTCAGCCCAGACTTATTCGCATTAAACAATTTAGGCATTCACACTGTCAACACAGCACTCTCGGCAGAAACCCCTGAACTGCTATTCTTTGCTTTCCAACTTAAATTCGCCGCCATCACACCAGCATTAATAATCGGTGCATGCGCAGAAAGAATTCGATTCAAATCACTACTGGTCTTCATGATACTCTGGTCAACAATAATCTACGTTCCAATTGCACACTGGGTCTGGAACCCTGAAGGTTGGTTACGCGGCTTAGGCGCAATCGACTTTGCAGGAGGAATTGTAGTCCACGTATCAGCAGGTATGTCAGCACTTGCAGCAGCTTTAGTTGTGGGTAGACGAAAAGGTATGGGGCTGCCCTGGAAAACACACATGCAGGCATTAGATAAAAAAGATTGCGCAACAGAATTCAAACCAACAAACATTCCCTACGTACTATTAGGTGCAGCATTACTGTGGTTCGGATGGTTCGGGTTTAACGCTGGAAGCGCATTAGCCGCAAACGACTTAGCAGTTTCAGCACTCGTAACAACAAACATTGGAGCAGCAGCAGCCGCAGTTAGTTGGATGCTTGCAGACTGGCTAAGAAAAGGCAAACCCTCAGCTGTAGGAATAGCAATCGGAGCAGTTGTTGGACTAGTAGCAATAACGCCCGCAGCAGGCTACGTTAGTGTTTCCTCAGCATTAATCATAGGTTTAGCAGCTGGAGTAATATCCAACTTAGTAGCTAACTGGCGAGCAGGGCGCTCAAGAATTGACGATAGCCTAGACGTATTCGCATGCCACGGTGTAGGTGGCCTTTGGGGATCAATAGCGACTGGACTCTTTGCATCAAGTGCAATACAAGCGGGTATAGACGGTGCGTTTTTTGGAAACATGGCCCAACTGGGTGCGCAACTATTAGCTGTAGCCATAGTCGTGCCGTTCTCGTTTGTCGGCTCTTATCTGCTGCTAAAACTAGTCAACGTATTCTCGCCTTTGCGAGTAAGTGAACAAGCAGAAGAATCAGGATTAGACCTAAGCGAGCACGGTGAAGAAGCATATCAGCTTGACTAACTCCTCTTTTTCCTTTTTTCTTTTTTAGGTCTAAAAATTTTAGTTTAAAAGTTTATCTTTTTACAGCTTTTTCTATTAAGCCTTAATTCTTTCAGGTAAGAACGTGTTTTAAGTGAATTGAACAAAATTGAATAAACTTAACGATTCTCATTAAACATTTGTCTAATAAATGATCAACAATGTTTCGCATATGTATTCTTTAAATAATTGGTCGCAAAGCAAACAGAGAGAAATAGGCAATTAAACTGAGGAAAAATGATGGCGGCGAACGCAGCAGATATTGCATGGGTTCTAATGTCAACAGCTCTTGTTATGTTAATGACTCCAGCGTTAAGCTTCTTCTATGGTGGTCTAGTACGAAGAAAAAATCTTGTATCAACGCTTGTTCAATGCTTAATCATATTTGCAGTTGTAAGCCTGATTTGGTTTGGCTGGGGGTACAGCTTAGTTTTTGGACCCAGTTTTCATGGTTTAATCGGCGATTTATCTCTTTTTGGATTAAACAACATTACAATAACTAGCATTAACACTACATATGCACCGACGATACCCGAAATCCTGTTTTTCGCTTTTCAGTTGAAATTTGCAGCCATAACTCCAGCACTTATAATAGGCGCTTGCGCTGAAAGAGTCCGCTTCAAATCGCTTCTGATATTTGTCATATTATGGTCGACCTTTATTTATTCTCCAATTGCTCACTGGGTATGGAACACGAACGGTTGGTTACACGTTTTAGGCGCCTATGACTTTGCTGGAGGAATAGTAGTGCATGTTGCAGCAGGATTATCCGCATTGGCAGCAGCATTAATTGTTGGGAGACGAAACGGTTGTGTCTATTGGAAAGATCAACTAAAATTTTTAAACAAAAAAAGCGATGAAAAAACTCAAATGGGGACAGAATTCAAACCCACAAACATACCCTACGTAATCTTGGGCGCAGGTTTACTGTGGTTTGGATGGTTCGGATTTAACGGAGGCAGCGCATTATCAGCTGACAGTATAGCCATCTCAGCTGTAGTCTGCACCAATTTGGCAGCCGCAGCAGCAGCTGTAAGCTGGATGATTCTTGAATGGATAACAAAAGGCAAGCCATCAGCAATTGGCATCTCAGTTGGAGCTGTTTGTGGAATGGCTGCAGTTACAGCAGCTGCAGGTTACATCAATTTTAACTCCGCTATCATTATCGGCATCGCAGCTGGAATTATATCCAATCTAATAGCAAACTGGCGTGCTGGGCGATCCAGAATAGATGATACTTTAGATGTTTTTGCATGCCACGGAATCGGCGGGATCATCGGTGCAATAGCAGTCGGATTATTTGCCACATCAGCAGTAAATCCCAATGTAACAGGCTTAATTTATGGGAATTTAGATCTATTGGGAATTCAAGCTTTAGCGGTAGCTGTGATTGCAGGTTTCGCTTTTTGTGGCTCTTATGTATTGCTTAAGATTGTCGACTATTTTTCGCCTTTACGTGTAAGTGCTCAAGAGGAAGATGCAGGTTTAGATTTAAGTCAGCATGGTGAAGAGGCATATCACCTAGAATAACTTTTAAACTACAAAAAAAGCCACTGAGTTGTTAGGAGTCGACTTTTCGCAAGAATTATAAGAGTTCAATAAAGATTAGTAACCATGAGAGTCCATGTTGAGCAGCATACATTTCTATGTGTAACTCTCATAGTCCTTGTCTCATTAATTCTATTTAGTGCGCAAGACTCTCAGTTTGCTAATGGCTGCTATGGACCACACATAACAGCACAGGTCGACAAAACAGAGCTTCAAATAAATGAAGCTGTCACCGTAACAGGCATGGTTTGTCCAGTTGAAGCCAACAAAAGCGTACGAGTTGACTTCACAAGACCCGATTATACATACCTTGATCTTTGGACAACCACTGACGAGAATGGAAACTTTACTATTACTCAAACTTTGGATATGATTGGTTACTGGAACATTTTTGCCATTGACGGTCACATGTGCGATCGGTTGCATGCAATAGTTACTGATTCAACTAATCCTCAAGCAACTGTTCCCACGCCTGGTCCTTTACCCGCATATAGACCAAACTATTATGTAATAACGGTAGCCTCAATTGGAGTAAGCATTGCAGTGGCAGCAGTTGCTCTTGGAAGAAATAACCGAACAAGAAAAATAAGTTCAATACGCCTATTTGTTCAAATAGCTTTTGTGTTTATGATTTTTGTTGGAATTTTTATTGATCACCAAAACTTGCCTATTCCCGCAGAACAGATTTCGCCGCACGAAGTGTTAATCGCTACAAACCTGTTTAATGTCCACTTGCCTGATGGTATTCCAGTGCCGTTTTTCGGATGCTATTATCCGTGTGGTAAAACCGTAACCTGTGCACTCTGGGAGCTTCAAACTTACATTTACCCATTCTGGGATGCCGGGCGTGGTTGGGGCGTAGAATATTACTCTGCAGGTATCGAGCGATTAGCAGTAGTATTTGGAGTAGTGATTCTGTCCGCAATTGTATTGGGGAGAACTTTTTGTGGTTGGATTTGTCCCTTTGGTTTGTATACTGATTTGATAACTCGTCTACGCAAGGCTCTAAAAATTAAACATCATAACTTTTCTGACAAGTTTAACGAACGTTTCCACCAGTTAAGCTACGTAATCTTGGCGCTAATTATTATAATCAGTATAGTCTTTGCATCTCAAGCGCTCACTGGGACGCAATTGGTGCCCGGAACAGAAAAAGGCGGTTTCGTATACAACTACTTGGCAGCGCCATTCTGCCAAGTATGCCCAATGAAGCCTTTATGTTTGCTTGCCCAGACGAGTGTTGGGTTAATGAGGGTTGAATGGATAACTGCAAACACAGCTGGCGTATTTCACGAGTTAGGTTACTATTTAACCTCAACTAACCTTATAATCCTTGGAGTAGTAACTGCGGCAGCCTTCTTTTTTAGACGTTCGTGGTGCCGTATCTGCCCCTTGGGTGGCATGATTGCCCTCTTTAATCGTTTTCCGCCTTTCAAACGGATTTCAGGTGTTCGTTTAGAGAAGGCTGAAGAAAAATGTACTAAATGCGGTATTTGCAAGCGTGTTTGTCCAACGCAAGTTAAGGAAGTCTACGAGCAGAAAAGTGGCGATGTAGCTTCATCACAATGCATTTATTGTCTACGCTGCGTAGAGATGTGTCCATATGAGGATTGCCTCAAATTCAAGTTTGCTGGCAAAACAATTTGTAAGTCACGTAACTGGTTAAATAATTCAGATCAAAAAGTGATTGATTGATGAACAAAAAAGTGTTATTCAATATTGGTCTAACAATATCCTTACTACTGATCATGACTTTAGTCTTGCTTACAACACCAGCAATCGGGGAGGAATCAATTATCCGCCAAACAATCCTAATCCAAAGTGACGGAAGCATTTACCCTGCAAACGTTCCAATCAGCATAAACGGCAATACCTATACTTTAACTGCAGATATTTACGATCCAATTCTCATTGAAAAAAGTAACATTTTCTTTGATGGCAATGGGCATTCTCTTGTTGGTCCCCTTAACGAAACAGAACGTAAAGCTGAACAGATAATTGGCATTGGACCAAATAATGAAACACAAGTTCCTTACATAATCGGCATTGATATAGATGATGCAGTTTCAGGAGTAACAATAAGTAACCTAAATGTTCACAATTTTAGTATCGGTACCTACATTCGTTCAATGAACAACACCTTTAGCGGAAATTGGATTTCAGATAACATTGTTGGCGTGTTGCTTTCAGGCTCAGCAAATAAGATCACAAATAACTATATTGCGGGAAACGAGCAAGGTCTCTTTTTTGGGTTTGAATCAGTTGATGATGTTGGAAATATTCCCTCTGACATCTTAATCAGTCATAACGCGTTTATTGGTAATATACGGCAGCTTAGTGGTTGTGTCTGCAAAGAGTATAATCTTACTGAGGAGCGTCATTCTTGGGATGACGGCAGAGAGGGCAATTACTGGAGCGACTACACCGGTACAGACGCAAACAACGATGGAATAGGTGATACACCCTATGTTGTAGATATTTTGAATCAGGACAGTTTCCCTTTAATGCAAAGTCCTGTTTCTGCACCAGCTAATCCAGAATCCAAAGAATTACTCTTTGTAACCGCGATTGCTGTCATAGTTATTGTTCTAGTTATAGCTTCAAGTGCTACTTTTTTGTTTTTAAGAAGCAAGAAAAAGTCTACATGACTTTCTGCACTATTCTTTTATTCTCTTCTTCATTTAACTAGTGTGGTGTCTAAATGAAAGTTGTAGCTTTTAATGGAAGCGCCAGAAAAGACGGAAACACAGCTATACTAATTCGACGAGTACTTGCAGTTCTTGAACAAGAAGCAATAGAAACCGAATTTATCCAGCTTGCAGGTGAACAAATTCACGGTTGTATGGCATGTGGCGTATGTGGAAAATTAAAGAACAGAGAATGCAAAATTGTAAATGATAATGTCAATGCTTACATTGCTAAAATGGCTGAAGCAGACGGCATAATTCTTGGGTCCCCAACATACTTCTCAATGATGTCACCTGAACTAAAGGCACTTCTTGACAGAGCATTTTATGTTGCAAGAGGAAACGATGATTTATTCAAACGTAAAGTTGGTGCTGCAGTAGTCGCTGTTCGAAGAGCAGGTGGAATCCCAACATTTGATGCGATTAATCGCTTCTTTTTAATTGGTCAAATGATTGTACCTGGCTCATCATACTGGAACGTTGGAATAGGCTTGAAGAAGGGTGATGTGGAAAAAGATGAGGAAGGCTTGGAAATAATGGAGACTTTAGGGAGAAATATGGCTTGGCTTATTAAAAAGTTAAAAGCCTAACTGTATACCCACAAAT